>NZ_JANSJN010000122.1:0-7517 GCF_047462555.1 Synechococcus sp. B60.1 | reverse complement strand
GCGGACAGGTGCTCCGCACTCTTTGGCAGCGGCGGGAGGGCCCCGATTCCGCTACAGTCATTGGCTCGGGTAAAGTCCAGGAGTTGGCCTTGCTGGTGCAGGATTTGGGGGCCAACTTGGTGGTGTTCGACCGCGAGCTCACCCCCAGCCAGGTGCGCAACTTAGAAGAGGCCCTGGGGGTGCGGGTGGTGGATCGCAGCGAGGTGATCCTAGACATCTTTGCCCAGCGGGCCAAAAGCCGGGCCGGGAAGTTGCAGGTGGAACTGGCGCAACTGCAGTATCTCCTGCCGCGCCTGGCTGGTCGCGGCCGCACCATGTCGCGGCTGGGGGGTGGGATCGGCACCCGGGGGCCGGGGGAAACCCAATTGGAAATGGAGCGGCGGGCCATCCAGCGGCGCATTAGCAAGCTGCAGCAAGAAGTGGAAGAGCTGCGCCGCCACCGCCAGCGGCTGCGCCAGCGACGGGAGGGATCCCAAATTCCCGTGGTGGCCCTGGTGGGCTACACCAACGCCGGCAAATCCACCCTCCTGAATGCCCTCACCCACGCCCAGGTCTACGTGGCTGACCAACTCTTTGCCACCTTGGATCCCACCACGCGGCGGCTGGATCTACCTCACCACCAGGCGGTGCTGTTGACCGACACGGTGGGCTTTTTAACCGAACTGCCTGAGCAACTGGTAGAGGCCTTCCAAGCCACGCTGGAGGAGGTGACGGAGGCGGATGCTCTGCTGCACGTGGTGGATCTCTCCCACCCCAACTGGGAAGGGCAAATCGAGGCGGTGGAAAAATTGCTGGACGAGATGCCCCTGGCCACCGGCCCGCGACAACTGGTGTTTAACAAAATTGACCGCCTCGATCCCGAATGGGTAGAGGATGTGCGCCTGCTTTATCCTAAGGCTCTCTTTGTCTCCGCTGCCACCGGCCAAAACTTGGATCAACTGCGCCACACCCTGGCCCAATTTGCCGCAGCCTTTGCTCCCACTTCCTTTGGGGGTCGGCAGTTTGGGGATCCCTGAAGCATTTCATCAGAAAATCGAAACTTGGCGGCTGCCCTCTCGCGCCTGCCGGCCCCAACATTCAGTTACATCAGGGTTACGATGAGTGTTAAGTAAAGTTGCCATTTGGTAAAGGGGGGAAACATGGCCGCTACGGCAGTTGCACCGCGTTCAGCTCATCTTACGCTGCAAACTCTGCTCATTGGGGCCGATACTCTGGCCATCCGCTCCCAAGACTGGGATCGGGATCGGTTTGACATTGAATTTGCCCTGGAAAATGGCACGACCTACAACTCCTTTTTGATTCGCGGGGAAAAGGTGGCCCTGATTGACACCTCCCACGAAAAATTTCGCCAGTTGTACTTGGATTTGCTGCAAGGCATCCTGGATCCCGCCACCATCGACTACTTGGTGGTCAGCCACACCGAGCCGGATCACAGCGGCCTAGTTGGGGATCTGCTGGAGCTAGCCCCTCAAATGACAGTGGTAGCCTCCAAAGTGGCCGTGCAATTTCTGGAAAACCTCGTGCATCGGCCCTTCCGGCACCTGGTGGTGAAGCAGGGGGATCGCCTGGATCTGGGCAAGGGACATGTCCTGGAGTTCATCTCTGCCCCCAACCTGCACTGGCCCGACACCATCCTCACCTACGACCACGGCACCCAGATCCTCTACACCTGCGACGTCTTTGGGATGCACTACTGCGACGACTTTGCCTGGGACGAGCATCCCCACCTGCTACAGGCTGACTTTAAGCTCTACTACGACTGCCTCATGGGGCCCAATGCCCGCTCGGTGTTGTCTGCCCTCAAGCGCATGGAGGCCCTGCCACCCATTGCCGCCATTGCCACCGGCCACGGCCCCCTGCTGCGCCATCACTTGTCTGACTGGGTGGAGCACTACCGCACCTGGAGCCTAGAGCAGGCCAAAGCCGAACGAATGGTGGCGGTGTTCTACCGATCGGGCTACGGCCAGGCAGAAGCCTTGGCTCAGGCGATTGCCCGCGGGATCCAAAAAACCGGCGTTGCCGTCGAGCTGGCGGATCTGCGGCTGCTGGATGCCCACGAGGTGCGGGAGCTGATGAGCCTGGCCGCCGGCGTGGTGATAGGCATGCCCCCCCAATCAGGGCCAGATGCGGCCACCACCCAGGTGCTGCTAAAAACCCTCTTGGCCTCTGCCCACAGCAAACAAGGCTTTGGCCTCTTCGAGTCGGGCGGTGAAGATGATGAGTCGGTCTACCTCTGCCGCAACACGCTGCAGGAACTGGGCGCCAAAGAGGTGTTCCCTCCCATTCTCCTCAAGCAGCCCGTGAACGAAACTCTGCTGCAAGCAGCGGAGGAAGCTGGCACTGATCTAGGGCAATGGCTAACGCGGGATCGCAACATTCAGCAGATGAAAGCCTTGGATGCCGATCTGGATCGCGCCCTGGGCCGCATCAGCAATGGCCTTTACATCCTCACCGCCCGCAAAGGACAGGCCACCAGCGCCATGCTCGCCTCCTGGGTGGCCCAGGCCAGCAGCGATCCGCCAGGGATCAGCGTGGCCGTGGCTAAGGATCGGGCAATTGAGTCCTTCCTACAGGTGGGGGATACCTTTGTCCTTAACGTGTTGCAGGAGGGCCACTACCAGCCCTTAATGCGCCACTTCCTAAAGCGCTTCCCGCCGGGAGCCGACCGCTTTGCCGGCATCAAGACCTACCCTGCCGCTAACGGATCCCCTATCCTTGCCGATGCCCTGGCCTACCTGGAGTGCCGCGTGGTCAGCCGCCTGGAAACCAGCGACCACTGGGTGGTCTACAGCACGCTAGAGGCCGGACGGGTCTCCAGCCCTGAGGGCCTCACCGCCATCCACCATCGCAAGGTGGGAAATCATTACTGAACCCCTGATCCCCCTCCCTGAGGAGAAATAGCTGTCCTGCTGCCGCAAGCACTTCCCCCCTTTCAATAGGACACTCGGTAGACCAGCCCGTTGGCATGTAGAAAAAAAGGGCTACCTTCTCCCAAAGGGATCCCGGCTGGCTGCAGGGGAAAAGGCAGCTCTTCTGGTCTTTGTTCCGCCTTCTGAGAGAGGCGGTAGAAGATCCCCTCGAACCTACAAAAGGGAACCTCCGCAGCAGCATGCTGCTGTTGCCAGCGCTGGTAGGGGCTGAGCCGAGCTTCCCTCCGGTCGATGTCCGGCGGCGCCGGGAGAGCCGGCTGGTCAGCGGGCAGAAGAGCCGCCACTCGACTGGGATCCGTTTGGGCCCACCCTCCCCCGGCCAAGGTCAACGCCAAAAGCCAGCCGCTTCCCCAAACCCAGATCAACTGACGCATAACCGGATCCCCGTTCGACTAGCCGCTTCCCAGGCCACTTCTTTGCTCCGGCGCTGAGAAGATGGCTCTTATCTTGCCAAGGCTGGACGGAGGGAGGAGTGACCGAGATCCCGCTGAAACTGTGATCTGGATTCAAGTGCAGAGCGCTCCCGTCTATCTGGTAAGCGATTTGCCGGGAGGGTCTGGGCTGCTGGCCTGCACATAGGCCTGCCAAGCCAAGTCCAAAAGTCCATCCAAGACCGCCGCCGCCACGGCAGGGCCGCCCTTACGTCCCTCGGTGCGGATGTGGGGCACCATCGAATCGGCCAGCTCCCGCTTGGCTTTCACCACATCCACAAACCCAGCCGGCGTCGCGATTACCAGGGCAGGGGCCACCTCTTTCTCGGCGATTAACTGCACCAAGGTGGAAAGAGCCGTCTGGGATTGACCAACGATAAAGATGGCCTCAGGATAGCGTTGGGCCAGGGTTTGCAGGCCCCAAGCAGAGCGGGTCTTGTCCCTCTGGGGACGGGTGACAGCTTCGCTGCCGCAGTAGATGGGGTTGGAGAAGGTGTTCTGCACTGCCCGTGCAATGCCCACCTGCACCATTGGCTCGTCCACCACAATGGTGGTGCGCGCCGCCAAAGCCGCCGCCCCCGCCTGCAGCGCCTCGTTGGCGAAACGGAGGAGGTGAAGATATTCAAAGTCTGCAGTAGCGTAAATTACCCGACGCACCACCTCATATTCGGCAGGGGAAAGCTCATGCTTGCCCACCTCCTGATCGATGATCATCAGGCTTTCCGCATCGGTGACATGCCACTCCATTGCCCCTAGACCTCGTGCGCCAGCCGCCTTCCCAGCATTCTAGCTGGGGGAAACCCAGAGCTAGCCTGGCGGCCAGCCCATCGCCCGACCGCCCAGGACGTGGATGTGCAAGTGAAAGACAGTTTGACCGCCATCTTCTCCTTGGTTGATGACCAAGCGATAACCTTTGCTGAGGCCAGCTTCGGCAGCCACCCGCTGAGCCGTCAGCAGCAGGTGCCCTAGCAACGCTTCGTGTTCGGGCTTGGCCTGGGCAATGCCGGGGATAGGCTCCTTGGGCACCACCAAGATGTGGACAGGGGCTTGAGGGGCGATGTCTTTGAAGGCGATGGCCCGCTCATCTTCGTAGACAATCTGGGCCGGGATCTCCCTGCGAATGATCTTGCTGAAGACGGTGTCGCTCATAGGTAGTCACCAACCAATCCTGCCCTTAGCCTACCCGGTTTATGGATCTCATTGGTTGAGCAGCCACTCAAACTCCCGCTGTAAGGATTGAATGTGCCCCACCCGCGAGACCAACAGGGCATCTTCCCCAGCATCCCGAAAGCGAGACCGCCACAAACTCACCAAATCAGGGTTGCTGCACCAAAAGCGGATGACGGTTTCGACCAACTGATCCCAGTCCCAGCCCCGCCGCGCCGGCACCTCCTCCAGGGATCCCAGCAGCGCATCCAGGGTGCACGGGCGGGTGCCCAGGTACTCTACCCCACAAGGCCGCTTTGCCAGCTCCTGCTGCTGACAGAAAAAATCGAGGGCAGGGGCAATGCCGATGATCTCAAAGGTATAAACCATTGGATTCAGTCCTACAGAGTTTTCTCGCGAAAATAGAGATCTTGCCAAAAGAGGCTAGAAGCCCCTCGACCGACTTAAGTTGGGATCCCTTCCCAACCCTCATCGGCCTGAACCTGAATGTTGGTGGATAGTAGGCACTGATTATACTCAACTTGGGCCAATTGCCAAGGCTAAAAAGCAGGTGGACAGAACTCTTTCTCCGCCGGCTACTACCTGGGGATGGATGCTTTGGCACGCAAGCGGGGAGCCTTGCCTGATGAGCGCTCCGGTGAACAATCCTGTGCAGATAAGGGAGAAAACTGCTAGCAAACCAAGGTAGCGAATGCTAGCACTCATCGAGATTTTTTGCGAGTTGATTCTGCCCACATAACAGTCGGCACCCACCTCTCCTACAGACATCAGAGAGACGGTGGTTCCAAGAGAGCGAAAGCCTAGAAACAACTGGTGCGATGAAAGTCTCCGGCCTAGGCCCTTTCTTCTATCCAGGTCGGTATTGGGTTTTGCAGGTTTTGCCCGGCAGGAGAGCTGGGAGCGGGGAGATGAAACTCCAGGCGCGGCTGGCCTACCCCATAGGTGAGGGTGTAGCTCCAGCTCAGGCAGCGCAACCACAGGCGGGGGTAGCGGGACTCCAGCCAGGGTTGCAGGCGCCGCACCAGCTTGGGGAACCAGCCCCGCAGCAGAGCTGAGAGCAAAGCCAGGCCAGTGTAGCTGAAGTAGGTGGGCAGCCAGCGGGCAAAGCCTTCTGCCCCCACTGCTTCCCAGATCCACAGCAGCAGCCGCGGGTTCTGCAGAGCGGCTTTGACGGCCATGCGGTTAAAGGCCAGCCAACCGGCTCGGTCTTTGATAAAGTCGTCCACCACCTCGGGCGGCTCGGTGGTGAGGATGCCGAAAAAGCTGTTGAGAATGGCGTTGATGCGCTCAGGCGGCAACACCTTGCCGGTGGGCACCATCATCCCCCGCGAGAACAACCAAGTGACAGCAGAGTTGCCCTGGTAGGCGCGAACCTGAGCCAAGTCAGAGGCTTTGAGCAGGTCGTGGCGCAAGGCCGTATCCAGCAAATCGCACAGGCGAGAGCAGTTGCGCACCAGGGATCCAAACCCCGTAAAGCTCAAGGGTGATTGCAGGGCTGCCGCATCCCCAATCAAGAGGACGCGGTCGAAGGGCTCTTTGGGAGCTGGCTGCTGGCCGAAGCGTCCGGGGATATAGCCAAAGGTGGCCTTCTTCCACTGCAAGTGCTCCGGGTCGCAGCGGCGGTACTCGGGCAGGATGGTAAAAAAGTCTTCGTACAACTCCAAGAGGGATCCCGGGTTTTCCGGATGCACCTGGTGGTAGTGGAACAGGTAGAAGGTGAGATCCTCCCCTGGCCCAGGGAATAGTTCCCAGATGAGCTGCCGACCGCGGCTGATGTCCCCGTGGCTGGCGAGGATGTCGCCAAATTGGGGATCCCAAACCCCCGGCTCAAACCCCCCTGCAATGGTGGCCCCCACCGTTGGGCAGACGCTGTCAAAGGCGCGGCGGCCGTAGAGCTGCTGGGCAATGGGGGAGGCCGTCCCCATGGCATCCACCAACAGGCGGGATCCCAGAGAGAACGCTTCTTGAGTGGTTAAGTCCTTAACCACCACTGTGACGCCCTGCTCCTCGATGTAGGCCCGCTGAAACTCGCTGCGCTCGTAGATGGCACCACCCCTGGATCTCAAGATTTGACCACAGAGCTGCAGGAGCTTTTCGGCATCAATGGCCAGGTTGAGCACCGTCGGCGTGTGCAAGACGGGGGCGCGCACGGGGCTGTTGCCATCAAAAAACTTGTTAAACCCATCGGTGTATTCCCTGAGGATGAGGCTCTCCATCTCCTCAGGGCTGAGGAGGCCAAACTCCACCAGCGTCTGCAGCTCCCGCCGCGAAATGTTCCACTCCCGATTCATGCGGCCAAAGGGGAGCCGTTCCACCAAGGCTACGCGATAGCCTAGGCGGGCCATGGCTGCGCCGTAGATGGCCCCCAACGCCCCGCCCACGATCACCAAGTCCCACTCCAAGGGGGCAGGTTCAGGGGCGGGCCGGCGAAACAGCACCGGCTGCCGCTGAGGATGGGGGGATTGCACTTCTTCCCGCCAGCGCTTCTCCCACCAGTAAACCCGCTGCAGGTCGAACTCGCCGTTGGGCATGCGGCGGAAGTACTTTACCGTCTGCGGGTAAAAAGGCTCCAGTTGCTCAAAGATGGATCCCTGGCTGGGATCGACCTCTGGCAACTGCGGGTAGCGGTGGGGAAATTGGCTTTGGATCGCCCTCTCCACTTCCTTTAGCCAGCGGTTCTGCCGGGGGAAAGGCCGCTCTGACCACTGAAAGATCTTGAGATAGGTGGTGTTCAGCCCCGACCAGAGGAAAGCGGCCAGCTTGGCTCCGGATCCCTCTAGGCGCAGACCGCTGGGGGTAAGCACCTTTTGGCTGCCCATAGGCAGAGGCAGGTGCTCCTGCAGCCAGCGCAGCACTTGAGCGGTATCTGGGCAAGGGATCTCGCGGTAGTAGAGGGGCTTGAGCACAGCGCCAAGACACAAAGCCAATTTTTACCCATTGTGACACGACGGGATCCCTGAGGGGGCGGTTGTCTCAACCATCCGTCCCC
>NZ_JANSJN010000121.1:4406-7802 GCF_047462555.1 Synechococcus sp. B60.1 | reverse complement strand
CACCCACACCGACGCCAGAACCAATACCAACCCCCACATCAACGCCGGCACCCACTCTTACACCAGAGTCGACGCCCACTCTTGCACCACGTCGCCAGCCGCGCTTTCAACTCCGGCGTCCCCGTCCCACCTCAGAAGGGATCCCGGCTGAGGTCACACCTGCTGTGCCAACCCCACCGGCTGTAGTGGCCACGCCGAAACCAACACCTAGCCCCTTGCCTACGCCTGCTCCCACTCCAACACCTCAACCTGAGGCTACGCCTTTGCCGCGCATCACCCCTCTCCCGCTGCAAGAGCAACGCGTGCGCCAGCAGGGGTTGCGGCTTTTCCCCCCTGGGCTCCACAGCCCCTACTCGACGGATAACCTGTAGTACGCTGGCGGCTCGAAGGTTTGACTCCACAGGTAGTGTCTAAGGCTCAAAATTTGCCTTAATTTGCCCTAAACTTGGGAAAGCCAAGACGACGGCTTTTCCTTGGGATCTGCCTTGGCTGGTTTGGGGCTGAGGCTTATTGACAACTCTCTCTGAAATCAGCCTCAAAAGGTTGCAGAAATGGGCCAGCAGGCTGTTCGATGCCTTGCTGGGCCGGCCTCTCCGATGGGTTTCTACAGACAAAATAGGCATCTGTAGCGATGTAGAGTGTATCAAAAAACATGTTTTTTATCTCAGTGCAATCTGGTTAACGATTAAGAGAGCATGACCGATTTTACTTGCTTTTTTCGGATCCTATTGGTCTAAGTTTTGAGTAACGGAATCGCTTTATTTTCGTAACATCTACCCGTAGATCAGGGAGCCGACAGAGCCCAGAACTGAGGCACTGCTGGCAGTAGCTCACGGACAGGACTCAATAAATTTAGTGAATCAAATAGCCGCTGAAAGTCTGCATTTTAGGTTGCCAAAACCTTTACGGAAAGGCTTTTCTACTGGTATGAATAAGGTGCTGTTTGCAGCAAGGTCGGCTTCCTAGTGGGAAGAAAGCTTGACGCGACAGCAGAAGAGAAGATTCTGACAGGGCATCAACTTATGGTGTGGGGTTGGATATGTCGGAAAATCTTGAGCTGCAAGACGCAGTGGGGCGTTTCTTAAAAATCATTGGGCGCTACTCGTTGCTCACCGCCGAGGAAGAACTGCGTCTGGCCCACCAAGTGCAGCGGATGATGGCCCTTCTGGAGCAGCGGCGGCAGCACGAGTCGCTGGAGGATTGGAGCCAACGACTGGGGATCCCTTTAGAGGAGCTGCAGCAGATCCTGCGGCAGGGGGAAGCCGCCAAGAAGCGCATGGTGGAGTGCAACCTGCGCCTGGTGGTGTCGATTGCCAAGCGCTACCGCAACCGCGGTCTGCCCTTTCTGGATCTGATTCAGGAGGGCACCATCGGCCTCACCCGCGCCGTGGAAAAGTTCGATCCCACGCGGGGGTACAAGTTCTCCACCTACGCCACCTGGTGGATCCGGCAGAGCGTGAACCGCGGCATCCAAAACAAGGGGCGCCTGATCCGGCTGCCCGCCCACATGTACGAGAAGGTCTCCCAGGTGAAGCGGCGCTACCGCGAGCTGTCCGCCGAAAGGGGATCCCGGCCTGCCGCAGAGGAAGTTTTCGATTCGCTGGATATTGGCGACAACTACCGCGAACTGATCACCCGCCACATGGCCGAGATCCGATCCCTCAACGTCGGGGTGGGGGACGAGGACGGCACTGAGCTGCAGCACTTTATCCCTGACGAAGACAACGATCCGGTCGAACATCTGAACCGGGCTGCCCATTGCGAGGAGGTGCGCGCTCTGGTGGGCCAACTGAGCGAACGCGAGCAGCAGGTAATTGTGGCCCGCTATGGGCTGGATGGGTCGAAGGGCCTGACGTTGCGGGAGATCGGGGAGCACATCGGTCTTTCGCGGGAGCGAGTCCGGCAAATTGAGCGGCGGGCCCTGCGGAAATTGCGGCGGCTGCAGCAGGAATACTCCACCCCCAAGGCCGGCAGACAGCTCAACCCCCCAAGCTAACTGGAGCCTGCCCCTCTGTAGAAGGGCTTTTTTACCACTTCGGCGGGCCGGCGCTGGCCCCGAATCTCAATCTCCAGTCGGGATCCCACCTTGGCCCAAGTTGAATCCACATATCCCAGGCCAATGCCGTAGCCCAAGGTAGGAGAATGGCTGCCGCTGGTTACCCGCCCGATCGGCTCAGGGGAGTTGGGAGCGTAGATGGCATAGCCGCTGCGGGGAATGGCTCGATCCAATAGGCGAAACCCCACCAGGCGACGCGGGATCCCTTGCTCGCGTTGACGTTCGAGGGCCAGCTTGCCAATGTAGTCCCCTGGATTGTTGACCAACCAACCCAAGTCAGCTTCCAGGGGAGTCGTGCTCTCGTCCATGTCCTGGCCGTAGAGGCAAAAAGCAGCCTCTAGGCGCAGGGTATCGCGGCAGCCGAAGCCACAGGGCTGTACTCCTGCCTGCACCAGTTGCTCCCAGAGCCAGCAGCCCTCTGGGGGGCTAAGCAAGATCTCAAAGCCGTCTTCTCCGGTGTAGCCGGTGCGGGCCACAAAGACCCTTGCCCCTGAGGATCCCCCTTTTTGAGGAGCAAACTGTCCGTGTTGAAAGCGGCGCAAAGCCTTCAGGGATCCCGCCAAAAAAGGCTGAAGAACCTCTTCCGCTGCCGGCCCCTGCACCGCCAGCAACACCTGCGACTCGGTGTGATCCTGCAGTTCCAGCCCAGGGATCCCCTGCTGCTGCAGCCACTCCCTATCTTTGTGGCGGGTGGCCGCGTTGACGATCAGGCTCCAGTGCTCCAGCTCCCCTTCCGGTGGATGCCGGTAGAAGATGACATCGTCCACAATGCCCCCCAGCGGATTGAGCAAAACCGTGTAGCGAGCGGATCCCGCCCGAACGGCGGCCAGGTCGCTGGGCACCAGCCGGCTGAGGTGGGATCCCAGCTCCGGCCCCCAGAGCTCGAACTTGCCCATGTGGGAGATGTCGAATACCCCCACCCGCTCCCGCACCGCCCGATGCTCGGCCACCACGCCCCGATACTGCAGGGGCATTTCCCAGCCGGCAAAGGAGACAAACCGCGCCCCCAAGGCTTGATGGAAGGGAAACAGGGGGGTGCGCTGCAGGGAAGTTGTGCCCATCAACGGATCTCTGAAGGTTAAGGACTAGGATAAACGCACCGTCGCCGATTCTCAGAGCTTATCCAGTGCCTTCTGTCCCCACCATGATCCGCAATTGACAAGCTGGAGCGGTCCCTGCAGTTCTGCTGCGACGTTTTGGGAGGCAGCACCGTGAAGCCGTTGTCAGTTAGCCGACCCGCCTACGGTTAATTGTCCCAACACATTGATGTCGAAGGTGAAGTTAATCGTCACCGAGTTGCCCTCGTAGGCCTCAGGCAGGGGCAAAAACGGAGCTGCTCT
>NZ_JANSJN010000121.1:0-4306 GCF_047462555.1 Synechococcus sp. B60.1 | reverse complement strand
TTGATGTCGAAGGTGAAGTTAATCGTCACCGAGTTGCCCTCGTAGGCCTCAGGCAGGGGCAAAAACGGAGCTGCTCTCTGGATGGCTGTCAGCGCCGCGTCGTCGGTTTGTTGGCTGCCGGAAGTGCGGGCCAGGCGGATGCTCTGCAGCTCGCCCCCCCGACCCACCGTGAAGATTACCACCGTGCGGCGGGAAGTGCCAGTCTGCCCCGGGATCCAGTTTTGTTCCACCTTGCGCTGTAAAGCTGCCAGCCAAGGGCCCCAGTCCACATTCGCCCGCGCCGCCACACTGGGGGGGTTGGGAGCCGACTGGGTGGGGTTGGCCAAGCCGCTGGCTCCCTGGCCCTGGATCCCAGCCCCTTCACTGGCAGCAGAAGCGCTCAGGGGCGGCCCCAACTGGGAAGCATCGGAGGGCCGCTCGGCGGGGAGAACCTCCGTCGTCGGTTGGGGAGCCGGCGCAGCCGGCTGCAATTGGCTGAGATCCGAGGCCCGCTCGCTGGGCTGCACGGGTAGAGGCTCGGCAGTGGGGGGAGGCGTGGGAGCCGGCGTGGCAGGAGGAGCAGCCGCCACAGGCCGCGGGGTCTGGGTGGGAGTGGGTCGGGGGGCTGGGGTGGGCGGAGGTGGGGCTGCAGTTGGCGTTGCCGCAGGCCGAGGAGGAGCCGGAGGCGCAGTTGGCGTGGGGGGTGGGGTAGGTCTAGGAGTGGCCAGGGCAACTTCCGCCGGGGCAGGGGGTGGCACAGGGGCAGGCGGCTGCGGCCGTGGCGGCTGGGGTTGGGGCGGAGGCGGTGGGGGAGCTTCCTGTTGGGGGGCAGCCTGGGATTGGGGTGGGCTGCCCTGGGAAGGGGGTGCTTCTACCCGCTCGCCCCCATCGCGGGAATCCACTTCTGAAACCAGCTCTGCTTCTTCCGGCGGCTCGAGATCTTCTGGCTCCAGCAAGATAAACTCAATGGCCTCTTGTTCTGGCTCGCGAATAAGCCAAAACCGACTCCAGTAGAGCAAGGCCAGCAGCGCCAGCCCATGCAGCAGCAAGGACAGCGCCACCATCCAAAAAAAATGGCGCGCTTCCTCCTCACGGCGGCGCTGCTCAACCCAGATGCTGCTCATGGCCAAGATTGCCCCTTCTTACCAACCCCTCCACCCAGCGAGTTCTTTTGCTGCAAACTCAGCCAAAGGACTTCGCCCCCCTGACGTAAGCAGGCTACACGCTAGGTAGTGTTATAGCATCCGAGCGGTTGGGCTTCCTGCGCAAAGGCGTACCTTCGGCTGGGGAAGGGATCCCACCTTGTAGCAGCAGTTGTGAACAACTCCCGGCACTCATCTTCGTTGAGTCAACACAACATGGCTGACGCCACGCTGCGCGAACCGATAGCGTACGGGCTTCACGCTTCCCAGACTTGTTGGTACAGAGGTCTTAGCGTGCGGCCACGGTGCAACCCACGGCGGGAAACTCTCCAGAGATTGAACTTGTTCGCCTCACTTGTAGCACGAACGGCTTTCATCCCGACACTGATTGGCTCTTCACCCATACAGTGCGGGTCTTCCCGCCGATTAAGCTAAAGCCTGAGCTTTTGGCAGCTCTGCCAGAGGCTTACCAAGACGGGATCCTGTTGGTGGTGAAAGAAACGCCGCTCTCGGAAGAGGATCTGCCCGCCGAGTGTCCCTACCCACTTGAGCAGGTGCTAGATCTCGGCTTTTATCCGGGATCGGGATAGCTCAAGGGGCTTGGCTCGCCCTTGGAAATGCCGCCTCTTGCAACCTGAGAGCGAAAGCTAGAGCTCCAGCTCAACCTGTCCTCCAAAGGCTGCAACCAAAGCCTTGCTAGAGATGGCTCAGGCGTGATTTGAACACGCGACCCAGGGCTTATGAGTCCCCTGCTCTACCGCTGAGCTACTGAGCCGAGAAGACGCTTAACTAGGATAGCATCTTTATGGCTGGGAAGTCTGCCCTGAAAGAGGATCCCCCCAGGCATAGCTTCCTCCACAGCTTGGGGTAACTTGTTCCAGCAAGCCGCCTAGAACCGTGCTGTAATGAACACGCCCTCTCCTCGGCCTCCCAAGGGATCCCTCTTTTGGTTGGCCCTATTGCTGCAGGTAAGCCTGGTTGCGCTGGTGCCGACCCGGAAGGCGCTTACCCTTGCCACGGGAACCCCCATCTACTTGCAAATTGCTCCTCGGGATCCCTACGACCCCTTGCGGGGCCGCTACGTAACCTTGAGCTATACCGTTGCCCAACTTTCCACTCTGGAGAAACTGCCCGGTTGGTTCCCTGAGCTTGGTAAGCCAGGGATCCTCTACCTGCGCTTGGCCCCTCCTGCCGGGGATCCCTCTCAACCCTGGCAGGCCATCGGCATCAGCCGCGACCGGCCCGGGGAGCTGCAACCTACGGAGGTCGTCCTGCAAGGGTGGTTCGATGGGTGGCAGCTTAGGTTTGGGATCGAAGAGTTTTTCATTCCAGAAGCGCTGGGAGATGTTCTGGAACTAGAGATCCGCCGCAACCCAGAAGCACTGCGAGCAGAGGTGAAGGTGGATCCCTGGGGCAAAGCAGCTCTGGTGGGTCTTTGGGCGGGGGAACGGCGGTACTAAAGGCCGGCCTTGTTCTGCAGTGGGGGGAGGATCCCTTTTAGCCCTCTTTCTTTTTCCGCGAGCGACTTGAGCTTGTTTTCTTGACGCTGGCGGATGTCGTGGTTTTTTTAGACGATTTCTTCTTACTAGGAGGTGGTGCTGTAGGAGCTAGGAAAAATACCTCCTTCAGAGCATCCAACTTTTTGCCTTGCGTAATTCTGCATCCTAGCTTGGTTATGGGAGTTAGATCCTGCCACCAGCTCCTATCCGCCTCCGCAATTCGCGCGGCTGCAATGGTTACATCAACTCCCTTAAGCGGAGTGCCGGGCTGCTCAGCCAGGTATCTCAGCGCAGCCAAGATAGTTTCCCTAGAAGCCTCAGTCAGATTGACCTTCGGAACCCTTTCTCTGGCGAGAACTTGGGCCTGCTCCACCTGCTCCAGAGCTGGGTCAACAATGATACACCAGAGCCTCTCCAGCCCTGCTTCTTGAGCAACTGCATAGACAAAATGGTTGCCAACGGCCTTGTACTGGTAGTCGCCAGCTTCAACCACTAGCAGCGGCACCCAGTTGCGCCCTCCTGTTGCCCTTAACTGAGCGGCTGCTGCAGTAACCAGGAAAGAGGGAGCAGAAAACCCCTCGGCAGGCATGATGCTCTCAAGGGGTAAGTTCACTAGCTTGCCGAGATCGGAGAACTCACTCATCGATAAAGTACTCGCCGGCGAGCTTTTGGTAGTATTCTAAAACTTTCTTGTGCTTAAGGACAGCAGGAATTCGATCAAAAGTGGCAGAAGATATCAGTGCATAGTCGGGTATAATGCATTTGTCTTCATTGCCCTTTTTAAAGAGCGGTCGGAAATACGGGGTTAAGTCGATATCTTTCTCTTGCTTAATAAGCTTTTGTATTTCTTCGTTTGCCAGTTTGGTAGCATTTTGATTTTTCGAGGAGACGCCATTAAAAAAGATAGGCAAAGCGATGGGGCCTCCGTCATGTCGTGATTTAACAGTTTCTGGAATGAATTTGGTAATTACTCTAACAGCATTATTCAAAGAAGACAGATCGTCAGGTCGGGTAGGTATCAAAATAACGTCGGCAGCAAAAAGTCCACTTTGGCTGAAGTAAAGCCACTGAGTTGGGCAGTCGATTAGGATGTAGTCATACTCACGACGAAGGGGGGCAAGCAGATCCCGAAGGCGCCTGGTTCCTTTCTGGATATAGGCTGCATTTTGGCTGTCGGTCAGTTTCTCCAGCTCAGAGTCTCTTGGGATGAGGTTGAAGACGGAAACTATTCCCTTAGGTGTCTTGAGCCTATATGTCTGAACAATCGTGTGGACGTCTATCCTGGGATCCTTTAAACACTGCGTTAGTGTAACTTTTCCAGGAGTAGCTCCCAAGCTTCTTGTCAAATCTCCTTGGGAGTCAAAGTCAACAGCTAAGACTTTTTTCCCTTTATATGCTAATGCTCCTGCAAGGTTAATAACCGTTGTTGTTTTGCCCACACCGCCTTTATTGTTGTACACACATATGGTCAAAGCGCGCTCGTAGTTTTCTATCTTGTTTCGTAAATCATGCACGATGTTCTCAATGTTATCCAGGTTGATAGCAAGGTTTGCTGTAACAGGGTGAACAACCTTCCCGTGCCTCCTCCAGAGCTGGATGTAATTTGCATTGGTAACTATTCCCCACTTTGCTGATTTGCAATGCTCTCCAAGCAAGTACCTTTTTATTTGATCTACTGCATCTCTA
>NZ_JANSJN010000120.1:0-7950 GCF_047462555.1 Synechococcus sp. B60.1 | reverse complement strand
CCCCCCCCCTTTCCCCACCCCCCCCCCCCCACACGCCCCGGAGCGCGGACTCGGGGCCACGGAGAGCTGTAACCCCCACACTGTCCATCTTGGGCAGCGAGGCGGGGGGGGCCATAAAACTTGCTGGTCAACTCCGCATCAGGGTGGGGAGCGACCGGGTTGGATCCTTCGTGCCAAGCGCCGGGGCTAAAGCGAATGTCGCTGAGGGGGGGGTGCAGGCGGCTGTTGAGTTTTCTGAGAATGAGTTGGCGTTGTAAGGTTAAGTTTTGCGCCCAGGACGGGGTAGAGGTGGCTACCTGCAGCACCTGGCGGCGCACGTTGAGGGGATGGGTTTGCGCTGCTACCGCCTCTCCCACCACTTCCGGCCAAAGCTGCCTTAGGAGCTGCATTTGCTTCAGTTCAGCCCAACACGGATGGCTGCCAAAGCTACCCAGTGCCTCATCTAACCGTCGCAGCATGGTGTCGATAGGGATAGCTCAGGAAACGCCGTTTTGGTCTTCCAGCGATTTTGCCGCTTCGCTGAGGGCGGACTGGATGGAAGCGGCATCGGGCAGGGAACGGGAGCCGCCATTGAGGCTGACAAGTCCCTCCAGGCTGCGAATGTGAATATCCTGCTGCGGGAAAGGAATGCGGATCCCACGCCGCCGAAACTCGGCCTCGATGGCGAAGTTCAGCTCGCTGATCAAGACAAATTGATCCTGGGGACGGTTGATCCACACCAGCAGCTCAAAGTTGAGGGAAGAGGGGCCAAAAGACTTGAGCCAGACTTGGGGGGCGGGGCTGCTCAACACCCGAGCATTTTCTTTGGCAGCGCTGAGCAGAGCTTCGGTAACCAGGGCTGTATCGGAGCCATAGGCCACGCCGACGGGAATGTGAATGCGACAGCGGGGATCCCGGTAGCTCCAGTTCACCACCTTTGACTCGGTGAAGCGGGAGTTGGGCACAATCACAAAGATGCGATCCAAAGTGCGCAGGACGGTGGCCCGCGGGCCGATGCGCTCCACGGTGCCGAGCAGGTTGTCCACTTCCACCAGATCCCCGATTTGGATGGGGCGCTCCAGCAAAATAGCGATGTAGCTGATGTAGTTGTTGGAGAGGTTTTGCAGGCCAAAGCCGATCCCCAAACCCACCGCCCCGGCAATCACCGCCAGGGATCCCAGATTCAGGCCGCTGAAGGGCAAGACCAAGAGGATCCCGAACAGCGTGAGGATGTACTTGAAGATGGCCGTTGTAGACTCCTGGGTGCCCAGATCCAGTCCCAGCCGGCTCAGAAACCGCTGCTTAAAGCCAACGCTGACGTAGTGGGCAACGGTGAAGACCAAAACGGCCAGCACAAAGAAGACCAGTAAGCTGGCAATGGAGACGCTGGAATTGGGCAGCGGTTGGGTGAGGACGCCCAGCGCCGTGGCCACCACCCGCCCCAAGCCCAGGTAAAAAGCGCGCTGAAACGGTCGCAGGGCGGGTATGAAGCTGATGCCGCGATCCAGCGAGATGCCGGCAATGAGAATTGCCCCCACGCCTCGCAGGAGCACTCCCCCAATGTCGATCCAGGTTCCCCAGGCCGGGCCGGCCTGGAGCTCCAGCCACCTCTGCAGGCGAACTAGGCTGCGGTCGAACAGCCGCCAGAGAAAGAACCCCAGCGCCAATGTGGCCAGACCGGCCAAGATGGTGAGAGCCAGCACGCGCGGATCCTGCGCCCGCTGCAGATCCAGCCGATCCTGCCGGTACTCGGCAATGGCTTGTTCCAGCCGTCGCGCCCAAGTGTTGGCCACCAGACGCACGTCGTTGAGGCCCACCTGGCCCAGCGGCACCCTGCGCTCGGCGGCGGCATCGGCATAGGTGACGGTAAACAGATACCGCTGGGTGGCCTCAAAGCGGCCCCTTTCTCCCAGGCGGAGGACGTACTGGCCATTGGCATCCTGGGCCACCCGCACCTCCGGCTCTGGCAACTGACCTTCTTCCAAGAAGCGCTCAATGATGGCCCGCACGTTATCGGCCCGCACATCGCTGGGGTACTCTGCCGTCTGCAGGCGAAACACCGGAATGTTCCCCACCAAGACTTCTGTGCCCTCTTGGCCGGTAAAGGAGAGCCCCAGTGGGCTAGGGGTCGGGGAGGGGGATCCCTCAGGAGTTGGCACTTCGGCAGGGGTGGGGCCGGTTTGGAAAAAGCCGGGATCCCGAAATTCAAGGGCCTGAGCCACCGGGATCCCAGCAGCCTTGGAGACCGGAGCAGGCAGGAGCCAGAGGCCGATCCCGGCTATCAGCCCCACCGCCAAGGCCGCTCCCTTCAGCAGGACAGAGTCTCGAATGGCTCGTTGGACACGAACGTCCATTGTCTCAGGGATCCCTAGGATGCTGCTGTAAGCCTATGGTGGCACAAGCAAATCCCGATTTTGGCCAACCCAAGTGAGGACTTTAAGTGCTCTGATGGTGGCCCAAAAGGCGTTGGCGCAGCTTTTTAATTTGGTCTCGCAGTTGCGCAGCTTCTTCAAATTCCAGGTTTTTGGCGGCTGCTTTCATCTTCAGTTCCAGTTGGCCGATCAGCTCTGGAATCTCCGAAAGCGGGATCTCGTCTGTAGCTTGAAAGGCCTTTTCCAGATCTTGGTCGCTGAGTTTGCGGGAGATGGCCAAAAAAGACAAGATGGCGTTGCTGTTTTTCTTGACAATGGGCTTAGGGGTGATGTTGTGTTGGCGGTTGTATTGCAGTTGAATTTCGCGGCGGCGCTGGGTTTCGGCGATGGCCCGGGCCATGCTGCCGGTCAGGGTATCGGCGTACATCACCACCGTGCCACGGACATTGCGCGCTGCCCGCCCGATCATCTGGATTAGGGAGCGCTCCGCCCGCAAAAATCCTTCTTTGTCCGCATCCAAAATGGCCACCAAGGAGACTTCCGGCAAATCCAACCCTTCCCGCAACAAATTGACCCCCACCAACACATCAAAGGCCCCTTCCCGGAAATCTTGGAGGATCTCAATGCGCTCGATGGGGGCAATCTCAGAGTGCAGATAGCGAACGCGGATGCTGCGTTCCTGAAGGTATTCGGTGAGATCTTCGGCCATGCGTTTGGTGAGGGTGGTCACGATCACCCGTTCGGCAGGCCCCTGCTGCGAGCGCTCCAGCCGCAAATAGATCTCGCCCAGCAAATCTTCCACCTGCCCGGCTGTGGGGCGCACGTGCACCTCGGGATCCACCACCCCGGTGGGCCGAATGACCTGCTCTATAACCCGACCGGTGCCTGGCACGTAGAACTTCAGGGGTTTGCCGTTTTCCACCACCGTTTCAAGTTGGGCTCCGCTCTGCTCCAGTTCCCAGTTGCCAGGCGTGGCGGAAACAAAGACGCATTGGTGGACTTTGGCCCAGAACTCCTCGGCTTTGAGAGGGCGATTGTCGAGGGCGCTGGGCAGGCGAAAGCCGTGATCCACCAGCACCTGTTTGCGGGCGCGGTCGCCGTTGTACATGCCACGGATCTGCGGCACCGTGACGTGGGATTCGTCCACCACCAAGAGCCAATCGTTGGCCTTGAAATAATCCACCAAACAGGCAGGCGGCTCCCCTTCTTTGCGCCCCGTCAAGTGCCGGGAGTAGTTTTCGATGCCGTTGCAATAGCCCACCTCCCGCAGCATCTCTAGGTCGTAGCGGGTGCGCTGTTCTAGGCGTTGGGCCTCCAGTAGCTTGCCTTGGCGGCGAAAGAAAGCCAGTTGCTCTTCCAGCTCTTGCTCAATGTTGAGGATCGCCTGCTGCAACTGAGCTTCTGGCGTTACGAAGTGGCGGGCCGGATAAACCCTGAGGGCGCTGACACTGTTTAGGATCTCGCCCGTCACTGGATCAATGAGGCGAATGGCCTCAATCTCGTCCCCAAAAAACTCGATGCGAATGACTCGGTCTTCGTAGGCCGGCACAATTTCCAGCACATCGCCTTTGACGCGAAACCGCCCCCGCCCCAGCTCCAGGTCGTTGCGTTCGTACTGGATGTTGGCCAGATCCCGCAAGACCTCCCGCTGGTTAATCTGCTGGCCGACTTGAAAGGGAATGGAAGCCTTCAGGTATTCCTCCGGCATGCCCAGGCCGTAGATACAGCTTACCGAGGCCACGACAATAACATCTCGCCGTTCAAAGAGGGAGCGGGTGGCCGAGTGCCGCAACATGTCGATTTCATCGTTAATAGAAGAAGACTTGGCGATATAAGTATCGGTGCTGGGCACATAGGCTTCCGGTTGGTAATAGTCGTAATAGCTGATGAAATATTCGACGGCATTGTAGGGAAAAAGCTCTTGCAGCTCGTTGCACAGTTGGGCGGCCAAGGTTTTGTTGGGGGCCATCACCAAGGTGGGCCTGCCAACTTGCTGGATGGTATGGGCAATGGTAAACGTTTTGCCGGTCCCAGTTGCCCCCAGCAGGGTTTGAAAGCGATGCCCTGCCGCAATCGACTCTACCAAAGCAGCAATTGCTTTGGGCTGATCCCCCGTGGGCTGATAGGGAGAAACCAGTTGAAACTCCGACATAGGTCTATCCCTTGATCTTTTGAGGATCTTTGGTTGAGTGCTCTGGTTAAGACTGTTAATTTCGGCAACTGGGCAGTTACAGCCTGCTTGGTCAGGTCTCATATCGTCACATAAGCCAAAACCCTTGTCCAGGTGGAGTTTCCGTCTGTGTGCTGGATCTCCTGACGAAGGAGCAAGCTGTAGTTGGATTCAGCGGCTACACCTCACAGGCTGTAAATTTGTCCATCCATTAGCAGATGAGTAATGCCTTTCTTTTGCAATTGTGGGCGTACGATCTCCAAAATGTATCCGGGAAATTGGATGACCCGGTAGGGCGGATAGGTGTTGCTGCCGCGACGGCTCATCTCGGAAAAGCGCCGAGCCACCTTGTGGTTGTCGAAAATCGGCAGCGTATTGGCGTTTTCGATCCCTTCCATGGGCAGGGATCCCAGTCCCAGAAATTCCTTGAGGGGGCGGGTGGTCAATTCTTGGTAGCGATCCACCACAACATAACAGGTCTCGGGCAGGTCGAGCTCCTCCAGGGGGAGTACTTGGATGTGATGGACGGGATCCGCCAGCGGATCTTCTGAGGGCACCGCTGCCGCGTCGTCTAAAAAATCGTCGTCATCCTCTTCTTCATCGTCATCGTCTTCTTCGTCTTCTAGCTCGTTGTCCTCGTCGTCTTCTAGGTCTTCTTGAAGCTCGGCTACGAGCTGGGCCGGCAATTCTTCGGGGGCCAGTTCTGTCACCGTGGCCGTCCTGTCGCCAGGGATCCTCTCCCCTTCGCTTACATCGCTGAGATCGGAGGCGTCGGCAGCCCTCTGCGGGGGCAAGACCTGTTGCCCCTCCATACCGTCCAGGGGAAGGGCGGGTTCCTCGCCCGTGTCTTTGCGGCGAGCTGCTGAGCGTTTGAGCTGGATCAGCCGCTGGTACTCGTCGGCAGCGAGGTTTTCCTTGAGGACACGGGTGATGGTGGTAACGCTCACCCGGAATTGCTCGGCCAATTCGGCAGCAGTGGCCGCCGAGCCGCGGTAGGAGCTAACAATTTGCTGTTGTTCTTGTTCTGAAAGTTTGCTGCGGGCCATCGCGGTTATCCCATCCCAAAACTTGGACTCATGGGCAGGCGGCAGTTGCCCGACACAGCCGGCTGAGGCCGGCGGCCAGCGCTTCTTGCTCTAGTTCCTTACCGATGAAGACAATTTTTGACCAATGCGGCTCACTGGGATCCCACTCCCGCTCCAAGAAGAGGGTTTGTCGTCGGCCCACCTGATGAAAGATAACCCGCTGCGGCTCGTTTGCAGCCCACAGCACCCCCTTGGCGCGAAAAATCGTCTCCGGCAGGTCTTGCAGCCAATCGCGGAAGGCCGCCAGATCCAGCGGTTGCTGCAGTTGAAAGCTCAGGGATTGGATCCCGTCTTCTTCCAGATGGTGGCTGGGGTGGGCGTGACCTTCAGCCTCGGCAGCAGAGAGCTTGGGATCCCACAGTTCTGGGCGAAAGGCGTGCACATCCAAAATGCGGGCCAAGGGCACCTGGGCGTGGGTGGTGGGCAGACAGGGAGCGTCGGGGTTGTAGCGACGCAAATCTAATAGGATCTGCTCTTGTTCGGCTGGGGTGATCAAATCTACCTTGTTCAGGAGCAAGATGTCGGCGCTGCTGATCTGGTGGGCGGTGGTTTGGGAGCGCCGGAAGTTGCGCCAGTACTCGGCCCCATCCACCAGGGTCACCACCCCATCCAGACGCAGCTCCTCGTGGAAGGTTCTCTGTACAAACAGCTCGGCCACCTGCCTGGGATCCGCCACGCCGCTGGTCTCCACCACCAGGTAGTCCAACGCCTGGGCATGCTGGAGCAGCTCGCGAGCCGCCCGTTCGAGATCCTCCCGCACCGTGCAACAGAGACAGCCGTTGCTGAGCTGCATCAGCCCTCCTTCGGGCATGTTGACCAGTTCGCCATCGATGGAGATCTCGCCAAACTCGTTGAGGATAACCCCGATGCGCCGCCCGTGCTCCTCCTGCAAGATGCGCTTGAGCAGCGTGGTTTTACCACTGCCCAAAAAGCCTGTCAAAACCGTAACCGGAAGCTGAGCCTTCATATCTCCATATCAATCACCCAAGACTCAATCGACAAGTGGCCAACAAACCCTTCTCTCCGGTTCTCCGGAGGCTCTACTAGCTTAGCTCCAGGGCCAGCTCTCCAGGATCTGGACTTAAGGGCGGCGCTGCTGCTGGGATCCCTGAGCCAGCAGGTTCAGGTGGACGAGGTGGGCAGGCAAGCCACCTACCCCGCCTTGGCTGCGCCAGGAGTGGCAGATCCGCTGGGCCCATGTCGAGCGCCTCGAACCCCGCTCCACCAACCAAGGGGGCCTGGTGTACTACCCAGCCGAAGGGGGGATCGCGTCCTTTTGCCGATGCGGGTAAGCCGCTTCCAGGAACTGGTGGCGCTGGTGGGTCACCACACCGCAGAGTAGCTTGGTAGCCCCGTACTCAGCGCTCCGCGCCGCTGACGCGAGTAATGCGGGGCGGAAAAGCCTTAGAGCAGCTTTAGCCGCTCACCAATGTGCGGGTCGTTGTCTTGGATCACCTCAGCGCTAGCATTCCCTGCTGTACAGAAGAAATAACTTCTGCTCCAAAGGCTAGGGAGTTTTCGCAGGCTAGGAAATTCCTCTCTTAAATATCTGGGGGCTCTGCCCTTGAATGCTTTACCACCAAATGAACAGGGTCGGTAGGCTTTATTTCAAGAAACAAATGAACATGGTCTGGAGCTACTTCAATGGCTCTGACGTGCCAACCCTTTTCACTAGACAATTCCTGCCATAACTCAAACAGCCTATTCCTTACCTCTTCTACTAAAACCTTTTTTCTCTTTTTAGGACAAAAACTAGATAGACGATTGCTAATCCCACAGCATGGTTTTAGTGGTTGTACCGCTGACTTTCTTTTCTCGTTGACAATCATCTGTGCCAAGCTGTAGTTATCATACTGCTTATCAACAAAAAATGAAATATGGATGCCAACAGGTTCTGATTCAGGACAGGAAGCTAGTAGCCCTACGGGAGTACCTCTGCCAGCAGTCCAACAAGGTCTACAACTGCGCTCTGTACTATGCTCGCCAAGTCTCTTTCAAGACCAAGCGACTGGTAAACTATGCCCAGCTCTGCAGAGAGAGGGTGAGAGCCAAAAATAGACACTTTATGGCGATGTACGTCTCCTCTGCACAGCAGACTTGCAAATCGGTAGCAGAAGCACTAACGAGCTTTAAGTCGCTTTTGCAAGTGCAGCCGGATCCAAAGCCCAGGTTGCCACAGTACTGTAAGGCTGGACTGTTCCCCGTGGCCTACCCGAAGCAATGGCCAAAGTTCCAAGAAGAGCAGGTCAGAGTGGGCAAGCAAGTCAAGGCCTGGTTTGGCCTAGACGCTTTCTGGGTGCAGTTCCCCACCAACTTGCGGTGGGAGAGCATCAAGGAACTGAGG
>NZ_JANSJN010000119.1:0-8025 GCF_047462555.1 Synechococcus sp. B60.1 | reverse complement strand
TCGACGCCGGCTTCGTGGTGGTCGGCGTGAGCGTTGTTGTTGCGGAGTGGGCGTCGGGGTCGGCGTCGGTGTGGGCTGGGGCTGCACAATGGCCAGGGCCTCTTCCGCTTTCAGCTCGCCGCGGATCAGCTTGGAGAGAGTGTCTTGGCCGCCGGGGGTGTAGGTGATCTCGCGGGCAGCGCTGTTGAACACGTTGCGGATGGGATCCCCTTTGCTGTCCACCAGTTCCACCACCATCACATTGCGACCGGGCCTCAAGCCCTTCAAGTAAAAAGACTCCCAGCGATCCAGCAGGCCAGATTGACCGTTGAGGGTGTAGCGGATGCGCCAATCCCGCGGCAGGTCGGTCAGCAGACTCTCGCGTACCGGGGCGTTGGCCAGCCAAAAGTCCACCAGGATCGGCTCGGCACCGTAGCTGCCGGTGGGGCGGTTGTAGGTGAGCAAAGGCAGGTGCGGCTGCGGCACATACTCCGGCGTAGGCGCTAGCACATGGAAGCTGACTTGGGCGTAGGCCTCGGAGTTTTTAAAGCTCTCGTGCCAGGGCTTGCCGGCAAACACCCGCAGAGTATGGGATCCCGGCTCCAAATCCTCAAAAACAAGGGGAGCATCGGCATCGTAATGGGCGATGTAGGGCCGGTTGTCCAGCACTACGTGCAAATGGGGGCCGAGGCCCAGTTGCGGATCCTTAAAAAGCGGGTACCCCTGCACTGCAAAGCGAACGGTTACTTGCCGCTCCGACAACACCTCACCCGGCTTAGGGCTGAGGATCTGCACCCGCGGACGGCAGTGCTCCAAGTGGGCATCCAGCTTGGCAATCTCCGGCGGCACTGGTACCCGCTCGAGCTGAGGTAGCTGTTCCTGGGGCTGTTCAGGCGGGGATCCACCGCAAGCGACCAGCACAAGAGCTGCCACCAGAGCCATCCACCATCCCCATCTCCAGGTTCTGGCCTTTCCCGCGTGTCCTTGCATGAGCCTCACATCCCAACACTTTCGGTATCCTGCCGAGCAGCAGATAAGCCATCCCCACATTACCAGCATGTGTCCTTTGGGGAAGATCCCCTCCCCCACCCTAGAATGGGATCAGCGGTCTGGCCCAAGCGGGGTCAGGAGAACTTTTGAGGTCAGGTATGGCTTGGTTGGCGATAACGGCTTTTGCAGGCTTGGATCTAGCTCAGTGGCAGGCTTTACTCAACAACATGGCCTTTGCTGTCTGTTTGGGGGCCATGCTGTTTTACTGGGGGGGGGCAGCGTTTCCCCAGGTGCAGCTTCTGTCTGAGCTGGGCTTGGCGGGGATGATCGGGGCAAACTTGACGATCGCCGCCCTGCTGACGGCCCGCTGGATCGATGCCGGCTATTTCCCCTTGAGTAACTTGTACGAGTCTTTGTTTTTCTTGGCCTGGGGGATCACCACCTTGCACCTGCTGGCTCTCCACTGGACTCGTAGCCGTTGGGTGGGGGTGACGACCGCCCCGCTGGCGACAGGCATTGTGGCCTTTGCCGCCCTGGCCCTGCCGGAAGATATGCAGGCGGCCCAACCACTGGTGCCGGCTTTGCAATCCAACTGGCTGATGATGCACGTAACGGTGATGCTGCTGGCCTACGCAGCCCTCTTGGTGGGATCCCTTTTGGCCATCACTTTTCTCATCGTCACCCGCGGCCAGGAAGTTCAGTTAAAGGGCAACTCCCTCGGCCTGCAATTTCGCCCCTCTCAGCCTGCAACCCACCCGGAATGGACAGAAGCCACCCTGCCATCTCCTGCTGCAGAACTGGTCTACGCCGGGATCCGCTCCCCCCGACCGGCTGAACCTCTTCCCCAACCGGCACCCAACGAAGCGATCGCTTGGCAACGGCTGAGCCTGGCGGAAATCTTAGACAACACCAGCTACCGGCTAATCGGGCTGGGGTTCCCGCTGCTCACCATCGGCATCATTGCCGGCGCCGTCTGGGCCAACGAAGCCTGGGGCACCTACTGGAGCTGGGATCCCAAAGAAACCTGGGCTTTGATTACCTGGTTGGTCTTTGCCGCCTATTTGCACGCCCGCATCACCAAAGGCTGGCAGGGCAGGCGCCCCGCCCTCTTGGCCAGCTTGGGCTTTGGGGTGGTTTGGGTGTGTTATCTGGGGGTGAACTTTCTGGGCAAAGGCTTACACAGCTATGGCTGGTTCTTCTGAGATCTCTCGGGCCAACAAATCAACCCCCGTTTGTGGGTATTCTGGTGCTGGCAAGCCGTCGTGGATCCCTCCAAGGAGAAAATCATGCAACTGTTCAACTACCTGATCCTGTTCTCGGCCCTCCTGGGAATCGCTCTTTTTGCCATGCAAAACGCCACCCCAGTCACGATTAACTTCGCCCCCGGAGTCACCATCGAAAGCCCGCTGGTGATTGAACTGTTGGCTTCTGCCGGGATCGGGGCCGCCCTTGCCTGGCTGTATAGCCTCTGGATGCGTATCCAGTTCAGCATCGAAGCCCGCGAAAAAAATCGGCAACTGCAGGAGAAGGAAGTCACCATCACCGAGCTCAAGGAAATGGTGGTGGAGCTGGAAGCCAAGGTCAAGCAACTGCCCCCCAGCAAGCGCGCCGAACCCCAAGAGGACATCCAGGAGGTGAAAGAAGTGGCCACCGAGGGATCCCCTGCCTAGAACTGCCCCGTATGGATCCCGTCGATCCCCAAGCGGTTGGGGTAGAATTGAACTTCTAACGGCCTCTTCCACTAGTCCATCACTTCCTATGCAGGTTACACAAGAAAAACGCCCTGGCAGCCGGGTTGGCCTCAAAATCGTGGTAGAAGCCGACCAGGTGAAGCGCTCCTACGAAAAAACCTTGCGCCAACTGGAGCGGAACATCCAGATCCCCGGCTTTCGCAAGGGCAAGGCCCCCCGCAACCTGGTGATGCGCCAGGTGGGCCGCGAGCGCGTCATGGCCAGTGCCGTCGATGACCTGATCAACGAGGCCATCCAACAGGCGCTCAAGGACACCCAACTGCGTCCCATCAGTCGCTTCGAGCTGGACGACAAGGTGGAGCAGCTTCTCGATCGCTTCAACCCGGAGGCAGACTTCAGCTTCTCGGGGTATGTGGAGGTGTACCCCGAAGCCCGCGTCGGCCAATACAAAGGTCTAACCGTCACGGCCACCCGCGTCACCGTCAAGCCCGAACAGGTCGATCAGCTCATCGACCGGTGGCGGGATCAGCGGGCCACCCTCCTGCCCGTAGAAGATCGGCCCGCCCAGTTGGGGGATGTGGTAGTGATCGATTTTCAAGCTCGCGACGCCGAGGGCAATCCCCTGGAGGAGATCGCCGCCCAAGACTTTCAGTTGGAGCTCAAAGAGGAGAACTTCATCCCCGGTTTTGTGGCGGGCGTTGTCGGCATGCAGCTCGACGAAACCAAGGAGATCACAGCCACTTTCCCCGACGATTACTTCAGAAAAGAGTTGGCCGGGAAAACAGTTACGTTCACCGTCTGCCTCAAAGAGATCAAGACCAAAGAGCTGCCGGAGCTGGATGACGCCTTTGTACAGGAGATCAGCGAGTTTCAGACGGTGGCCGAGCTGCGGGAACACCTGCAAAAGCGCCTCGAACAAGATGCTCTCAGGCAATCTGAGGAAAACCTGGAGACGGCCATCCTCAACGCCATCTTGGAAACCACTGAGGTGGATCTGCCGGAGACCCTAGTCGAGCAAGAAACGACACAACTGTTGGCCCAAAGCCTTCAGTCGCTGCAGCAGCAGCAAGGGGTCACGCCGGGAGAGATCCGCAGGCTCTTGTCCCAAATGCCGCCCGAAACCCTTAACCAGTGGATGGAGCGCTACCGGCCTGAGGCCATCAACCGGCTGCGGCGCACCTTGGCTCTCAGTGCCATTGTCCGGCAGGAGCAGATTGCCGTAGGCCCCAACGAATTGGAAGCCGAGGTGGAAGAGGTGATGGCGGCCTACGCCCAGCAAGGGCAGAAGCTGGATCGGGAGCAAGTACGCCAAGTCGTTCACGAAGATCTGCTGACCAACAAAGTGATGGCCTGGCTGAAGGCTCAGACCACAGTCAACTGGGTCGATAGCGAAGGGAATCCCACCCTCTCTGGCAGCTCTGAGGGTGAAGACTGGCAAGAGAGGGCTGAATCGGCTGGTACATCGGTGCCGGAGGCGGAGTTTGAGGCCGAGAGGCCAGAAGCAGAGGGATCTGGGATCCCTGGGGCAGTTGAGCCTCCTGTCGATACGAAAGCCGAGGGGGAGGTCGCAACAGAGCCGCAGGCAGCTCTCCCTTCTGTAGAAGCAGAGGTGTCTGGGATCTCTGAGGCGGTTGAGCCTTCTGCAGAGGCGGCCACAGCCCCTACTGGCTTGCAACCGGAACAGGCCGCCGCAGCCGAGGAGAAACCCAAACCGGGCAAAAAGAGCAGAAAGGGCAAGTAGAGGATCCTAGTTACCCCCAGACTTGCGGGTTCTCACACTTTGGCCGCCGGGGTCAGGAAAAGCCAGGCTACAGGAGGCCGCGCCGCATCTGATCCCAGAGGCGAAGATAGGACTCAGCTTCGGCGGAGCTCAGAGGCCGCCAAATCTCGCCGCGCTCCCAGGTAGAAGGCTGGAAGTCAGCCCTGCGACGCAGCCGAGGGGGGAGTTGGGCCCAATCCAGCGGCAAAACCGAAGCGATCCCGCTCAAGTTCACCAGGCGGGGGACGAACTCTGGGGTTAGGACGAAGTCAATCCAGTCGGCCAGCAGGGATCCTTCCAGCTCTGGGGAAGCGTTGTGAGCTCTATGAGGCCGCACCCAGACATCCCACCAGATGGCGGATCCCGAAGCCGGGATCACCACCTCCAGCTCGGGGTAGTTGGCCTGGGTGACGTAGAGATCCTGCGACCAGCCCACAGCCACCCAGCTATCGGCCAGGCGCAACATGGGCAAGTAGTCGGCGGAAGTATAGGCCAGAACCTGGCGGTGCAGGGATCCCAGCTCTCGCCGCAGTTCGGCCTCTTCGGGATCGAGGGGATCGTTGTAGGAGCGGCCCAGCTTTTTGAGGACGAGCCCGATCACCTCCCGGGGGTGATCCGGTAGGGTGAGCTTCCCGGCCAGCTCAGGCCGCCACAGATCCGCCCAGTCCCGGATGGGGTTGCTCACCCGGTCGCGGCGGTAGGCAATGGCCGTTACCCCCCAGCGCCAGGGCACGCCCCAGATCTGCCCCTCTCGCCGGGCAGCAGCCTGCCAGCGGGGATCCAAGTGCTGCCATCGTTCCCCCAAGAGGTCAGGTGGCAAGGGATCCAGCCAACCGGCAGCAATGGCCCGATCCAAGGCGTCAGCTCCCAACAGGCTCAGGGCCGCTGCTGACGGCTGCCACCGGAACCATCTCCCCGGATCCCACCAGGCCGGCTCAGGCGGCTGGACGCTCTGCCGCAGGTAGGCCAGCAACTGGGCCCGCTCGTCCAACAGTTGCAGCCGAAAGGGAACCTGGGTGCGGCGGCGAAACTCGTTCACCAAGCTGGCTGGGATCCCTTGTTTAAGGGCGAGAATGAGGGGCAGAGAGCCCCTAGGCCCGCCACAGCCGGCCACCGCCAGCCCCAGCAGGATCCCGTATAGAAATTCACGTCGGCTCAGCCCTTGCTTGCCCACGCCAGTACCGCTCCACCAGAATCAGGGCCACCAGATCATCGTAAGCCTTGTCCGGCACCCGCATTCCCTTCGGCAACAGCCGCTCCCATCCCCGCGGTGGGTAAAAATCCCAGTAGCGCTGACGGGCCTCTTGGGAGCTGTGCCTCTCGTCCACCAGAACGATCTGTTGGGGTGGGAGGAGCGACTGCAGTTGCTGTTTCCAGCCTCGCGCCGTTGTCTGATTTCCCAGGATGAGCCGCTCCGCCCCAAACTGTTGCCAGAGGGCCTGCAACCTGGCCAAGGCCTCCCCCGCCAAGACCACCTCCCGATGCAAGATCTGCCACGCCGGCTGAACTTGCACCACGGCAAGGCCGCACTTGTCCCGCCCCGGGTCAAAGCCCATCAGCACTCGCCCCTCTTCCAGCCCGCCCAGGTGGAGTGGATCCCTCATCCCCCAATCTGCCCCGCCTGCTGAACGGGGGTGGCGTCCTGCTGGCCAGAGGCCTCCGCCATCAGGAAACTCACCCGCAGCGGCCCCGCCGTGTAGATGTCGGTGTCGGCAACCAGCTTCACATCCAGAGGGGTAGTGCTCTGGCGGAGATGCTGCACAACTTCCAAGAACTTCACCTGCGAGAATTCTCCGACAGTGCCGGTGATGGGATCCGAGAGGAGGCCTTCTGCCTGGGAGCGCTGATTGGCCTGGTTGAGGAGCTCTAGCAGCCGCTGTTGGATTTCGTTCTCGCTCAAGCCTGGCTGGATTACACCCTGCGCCAGCACAGATCCCCTGGCAAAGATACGCTGGTTGGGGTAGATCTGCACCAGCACGGGCACAGGCTCGCCCTTAAGCCGATTGGAGAGCGAAAGAATGCGCACCGCCCAGCTACCGGGTTCTTGTAGCTTTTCCAGGGCTTGGTCGGCCTCCTCGCGGCGGATGAGGATGGCGTTCTCCAGAGGGGGGATGGGTTGGGAGCCGAGGGCAAGGGCCCGCTGTTCTGCCTGGGCCAAAACTCGCTCAAACTGCCGCCGCACTGCCGCCGGCTCTGCCCCTGCTGGCGTTTGCACAACTCCTGTAGCCAGGACTTCTCCCGCCAGAATGGCCAGCTCTCCCCGTCGCAGCCGCACCGCTAACTGGTTGAGCTGCGCAATCTCCTGCTCAAGCTGCTTTTTTTGAGTTTCCAGTTGGCTCAGGGCCCCCTGCGCCGTATCCAGAGAGCGCTCCAGTTGATCCCGATCCAGTTGCAGAGCCTGCTTTTGCGACTCCAGATCGGCAATCATCTTTCGGGCCGCCTCCACCTCTGCCTTCACCGCCTCCAACTCTGCCTGGGCCCGCTCCAGGCTGGGCTGCACTTGGGCCAGTTGCTCGTTGGCTGCCGCCAGCTTCACCTCTGCCTCTTGCCGCTCTTGTAGCGCTATGGCCAGTTGCTCCCGGACTTCGCTCAGGCGGGTCTGGGCTGCCGATTGCTGACTGCGAAATTGGTCGAGATCCAGCTTAAGGCGGTCTCGCTCGGCTCTGAGAGTGGCATTCTCCCCTTCCAGCAGAGCTTTCTGGCGGTTGAGGGCCCGCAGCTCCTGCTCCGCCTGGGCAATTTGGTTGGTGTAGCTGAACAGGGCTTCCGAAAGAGAGCGGTTGAGGAGCAGCAGCGTGCCCAAGGTCAGCGCCGAGATGCTCACGCCGGTAATCACGGCTACCAAAACGGCCGTGTGGCGGGGACGCAGGTTAAACCAGGTGAGGCGCTTTTTGCCAATCCGATACCCGACCCGATCCCCGACAACGGCAATCAGGCCACTGACAAACAACATGTAAAGGATCAGCAGTACGCCTTGCATAGACCGGGATCCCTGCCATGGAAATCTTAGCAAGGTTACTGTGAAGGTTTGGGAAGTTGGGGGCAGGCCGAGCCAGAGAAGTGCGGCCCTGGTATAAACTACTCCACCGCATAGGCGGATAGGGTTTAAGGACTTGATCCCGCTGACGCGAACAGTAGCCCTGAAGCAGGCTCGCTTAGAGAGCAAGCCAGCCACAAACTTCCAGGCGTGTTTATAGAACGCCCCAAAAGTGCGGTAGCCCTTGCACCGTTCAGGTCAGTGTCACCCCTCCAAGCGCAATGCCCACAAGAAAATTTCTTACCCTCCCTATAAGACTTGCCTAACTCTGGGTGGATGCGCAGACACATGAGCCCCTTGAGACCGCAAAAAGGCTTCCACCTGCTCAGCTAACATCCGTTTAGAAATATCAACGCTGAATCAGTCCCAATGCCGACCTCGAGAAAATGGGTTTCAGGAGTGGTTGCCCCTGCCGCCAAGAGGGCATCGGCGATCTCTTCCTCTACGGCGAAGGGAAAGCTGCGGGTAGCACCGTAAAAGTCGGCAGCTCGATCAACGTAAGGCGCGGGATTCCCCACCGTCTATACGGTGGGGAGGGATAGCGCCTCCTGACTGATTCTGGATATATC
>NZ_JANSJN010000118.1:0-8086 GCF_047462555.1 Synechococcus sp. B60.1 | reverse complement strand
GACGGCCCTGGCAATCGCGAACCCGTCGGCGCTGCCGAGAAGAGGGGGATCCGGGGTCATGGCTGGGGGTTGAAGGTAGGATCTGGCTCAACCGTCGGTGGCAGCGGAAACTCCAGTACCTGTTGAGCAAGGGGCAAAAAGCGGGCGAAGTTTGCGATCACCCCCGCTCGATGGTCGGGATGCAGGGGCAGTTGCAGCAGTTGGGCCATCGAGTCGACGTAGATTTCGGGATCCCAGGGTTGCATCGATTCAAGGGGTCGGCTGGGGAAAAGGTACCACAGGCCAGCTTGCCAAAACCAGCAGAAAGTTACCCAAGGCAGAATCCAAAGACAAGACCGTCCTCGGTTAAGGGGTGGCCGTCGACGCCGTGCTACCTGGCGGGGGCCAAAGGCGTTCGCGGGGCAAGACAGGGCGAGTCACGGCCTGCCGCTCCCATTCCTCTAAATTGAGGCGACGACCGGCAGAACTGGGGGCACTGGCCTGCAGGCGCTTGCGGAACAGGCGCAACTGCTGCTGCTCGGCGGCGGGAGAAACATGCTGGGCAAAGAGGGGATGCAAGAGCTTCTCTTCCTGCTCAAACTGGGCCCGCAACTGCCGATAAAAGTGAAGGGCAGCAGAGGGATCCAACTGCTGCGGCTCACGCTCCGCCTGGTGCAAAAAGCGGGTCAGCTCCGGGATCTGATCCCGCAACTGTTGCTCCAGCCCATTGACCTGGCTGCTGAGCTGGGGATCCGCTGCCAGAGCCGTCCTGAGCAGCGGGTAGAGGACATGGCGCTCCAATTGAATGTGGCGGGAGAGGCGCTGCCGCAACCTTTGCACCCAGAGACGCCGCTGCTCCAGATCCAACTCCGAGGCCCGAGAGAGACGAGCCAAGAACTGCAGGATAACCCGGTGCTGTTCGGCACAAAGGGCAACCAGTGTAGACATAGCAGTTCCCTGGAGAAAAAGCTTTATCTTAGCTTAACTTTGTCAAGAGACAGCAGCGTGCGTAAGGGTACGGGACTGGTGCAGGTGTCTTGGCTACACCCCGACAGCAACCCCGGCAAAAGCTGCCCTCCGGTTGCTAGGCTTGCACAAGCCAGCGGCGTTTCCAGGCGGAAGTGGGCTCAAGGGGTGAAGTTTGCTGTTCCTGCTGGCGCTGCAGCCGAATTTGGGCTCTGTCTCCCTGCAAGGTGGGATCCCGGTAGGGCACAGCGGCGCGGGTTTTCAGGTGCTCCCGCTCCATGGGGGAGAGGGGCGGCAGGTGATCCGGTTGGGGTGAGGCCACCGTGCCCGGCCAAGGGCGACCCACCGGCGGCGTCGAGCCAATGAAAAGCCCCGCCTCCAGCAAGGCTGCTCGCACCGCCGCCGCACAGGAATAGGTGGCCAGGATCCCGCCGGGGCGGATTCGCGCCGCCACTGCCCGCAAAAAGTCCACCGTCCACAGCTCCGGGCAGACGGAAGGGGAGAAGGGATCCAAAAACACCGCATCCGCCCATCCCAGCGGCACCTGGAGCAGGGTTTGGCGGGCATCTCCCCACAGCAGCGTTCCGCGCCAGCGCGGCGATTGCCAGGATCCCTCGTTGATAAAGTGTTGCCACTCCTGGCTAAAGCTCCAAGTGGATCCCACCCCCACCTGCCAGGCCTGGCGGGGCACCTGCGGGGAGCGCTCTAGGCCAATAACTTCTACAGGGCAGTCGGGCCGCACCTGCCAGATTGTCTCCAAGGCCAGGCCAGAGTTGTAGCCAAGGCCAAAGCAAATATCCAAAAGACAAATGGGATCCTCCGGATCCCGCTCCAACGGCAGCCGATCCAGCCGGCAAGGGCGGACGAACTTCTCCAGCGCTTCCTGAGCGGCGCCGCTGACGTTGTGAAAAGCCTGCCCAAACTCCTGGGAGAAAAAGGTCAGGGATCCATCCCCTGTGGTCAACACCTGCCACTGGGTTTCTGCGGTCATGGCTACTGCAAGTTTCTATTTCCAGCTTGGCGATTCTTTGATAGCTTGAGAACGTTAAGATGAGTTTCGCAGCTCACCGGCAGGGCTTGTAGATTCGGCTCTGGCCATCCCTAGCTAGGGGGGTACCTCAGCGGCTATGTCTTTACTGGATTGGTTTGCCGAGCGGCGCAAACAGACTTCCCTCAACTTGACAGGCAGCAGCCCCTTCGACAAAGAGCGGCAAGTGCGAGAGATTGCCGACGGCCTCTGGCAGAAGTGTCCAGCTTGCGACGCTCTCACCTACAGCAAAGATCTGCAGCAGAACTGGCAGGTTTGTCCAAGCTGTGGCTACCACCATCGCATCACAGCCCCGCAGCGGCTGGAGCAGCTTTTGGATCCCGGCTCCTGGCAGCCCCTCGACGAGCACCTGGCCCCCACCGATCCGCTGCACTTTTTCGACCAAAAGCCCTACGCCGAGCGCCTGGCCGCCTACCAGGAGCGCACCCAGCTCAAGGATGCCGTCCTGACCGGGTTGGGCACTCTGGAAGGGATCCCGGTGGCGATGGGCGTGATGGATTTTCGCTTTATGGGCGGCAGCATGGGCTCGGTCGTAGGCGAGAAGATTACCCGTCTCACCGAACGCGCCACCTGCGATCACCTACCCCTGATCCTTTTTTCGGCCTCTGGGGGAGCCCGTATGCAGGAAGGGATCCTCAGCCTGATGCAGATGGCCAAAACAGCAGCCGCTCTGCAAAGGCACCGCGAAGCCGGCCAGTTGTTTATCTCCGTGCTTACCCATCCCACCTATGGGGGAGTGACCGCCAGCTTTGCCATGCTGGGAGACTTGATCCTGGCCGAACCCGGCGCCCAGATAGGGTTTGCCGGGCCCAATGTTATCGAGCAAACCATTGGCAAGGGCAAACTCCCGGAGGGCTTCCAGACGGCTGAGTACTTGCTAGCCCATGGGCTCATCGATGCAATCGTGCCGCGGACTGAACTGCGCAAGCGCTTGGCCCAGTTGCTGGCCATGCACCGACCCCGCTTGCACATGTCCCTTGCCGCGCTCGATTCGACTTACGCCCTCGATCCCGCCAGGATCTGAGACGGGAAGTAAAGGTTGGATCCCTTTGTCTGCAGGCGGAGCAGTTAGCTCCCAGAGGGAGAGGGGCTGGGGGTGAGGGATTGCTCCCTGGCTGAAGAGGAAGGGAGGGTAGCTGCCTCAACGGCACAGCGCGCCTAGATCCGGCAGACAACCTCAATCAGTGGGAAGTTGCCATGGCAAAGAAGGATACCCTCTCTGTTTGCAGAAGAGGGATTTTCTGCCGAGGGGGTCATAGCAGCAACCGATGGTGCTAAGGTGGGGCATGAGGTCTTGACTGGAAGCAATGGATTTTAAGCTACGCATCCGTACCGCCGAAACTCCGCAAGGGCAACAACTGGCGATTGTGCCGTTGGAAGGTCGCTTTGACGCCAAGGTCGCTTCCGAAGTGCGGCAGTTGCTGCAGCAGGTTTTGGATTTTGGTTACCACAACCTGTTGATCGACATGTCGGCGGTTACTTTTATGGATAGCTCCGGCCTGGGGGTGCTGATCTCGGCCTTGCGCAAGTGCCGGACTGCCGGCGGCAACCTCAGCCTCTGTTGCGTTCCGGAAAGCGTCGCCCTCGTCCTCAGCCTCACCTCGATGGAGAAGGTCTTGACCTGTTTTGACGACCTGGAGACGGCCATCGCCAACTTCTCCACCGCTTCCTCTGCTCGCTAGGCCGACATTTTGAGTTGCTGCGATGCCCTGCCTACGCCTCTGACTTTGTTCCCAGGATCTGTTGAGGATGCTCAGCCATGACCCAAGCTGGCCTCGATACCTTTCAGCTCCTTTACCAGCACCACCGTGGCCCCAGCTTTTGCGAGCGCATGCTGGCTACTGCTCCTGGCCGCTTCAATGAGACCTTTTGGCAGTTTTGGCAGCAGCATGTTGAGCCCTGCTTGCCCGCTGCGCCCTGCCTGCTGGATCTGGGAACGGGGCCGGGGTATGTCCTCCGGCAGTGGGCCCAGCGCTACCCCGGCGGACATTTCATTGGCGTAGATCTAATGCCCTACATGTTGGAGCGGGCAGCGGCAGACTTGAAAGGCGTCCCTGGCCTTCAACTGCTGCAGGCCGATCTCCACGATCCCCATTTGCCCCTGCCAGATTGCAGCGTTGACGCGGCTCAGGCGGTGGTGGTGATCCACGAGATGGTGCAGCCGGTGCGCCTGTTGCAAGCGGTGCGGCGTCTGCTCAAGCCAGGGGGGCGGTTTTTGCTGGTGGACTGGGTGCGCGCCCCACTTAGCCTCTACTTCGATGCGGCCACAGAAGCCCAACTGTTTCAGCTGGAAACATCCCTAGACACCTTGGTGGATCAGTTTACCCACTTCTACGAGCACAACCGCTTCAGCGCTGAGGACTTGGCCTGGCTGTTGGAGAAGGTTGGCTTGAGAGTGGTGGCGCAAGAGCTCTACGGGCAAAATCGCTTTGTGCGCCTTGTGGCGGAAAAGCCCTAGAGGACTTCAGGGATCCGCCGCTCGGCCTGCACCTGGGCAAACACCTGCACCTCGGTGCTCATTTTGCGCAGTTGGCGGGCCAACTTAATGGCCTTGTCGCGGGGGAGAGGGGGGCTCACCACCGCCGGCAGGCAGCGCAACAGCGGCTTCAGGGCCGTCTTGGGCAGCCGCGCATAAAACGCCAAGGTGGAGAGGATCTCGTCTTCAAAGTAGGGGTTGCGGTATTCCAAAAGCCGCACTTGATAGAGTTCCGGCGGCAGAGGGCGTCCCTGGGCCAGGCGAATCAGGGATCCCACCGTCCCCATCACGTATAGACGATCCCCCCGCTTCAACAGGGTCTCGCCCTCTTTCTGCCAGATCTTGGGAAAAACACAGGGCCGGCCCGGTCGGGAGTGATGCAGCAAGATCGCCAGGTCGTAATCCTGGGCCAGTTGCCGTAGGGATAGCCCCAGGTAAGGGTCATGGGCCGAGACCTCCAGCAACGTCACCAGCAGCGTTTCCCCGTCCCAAGTCAAGGTGCCGTAAACGGATCCCACCAACGCTGCCGTAGCAAAAGCCCGCGCCCCCAGGGCCGTGGTGCTGTAGCTGGTTCCCAGCGTCTGCAGATGCCGCTGCATCCGCGCCGCCAGCTCAGGATCCGTGACCCGCAAAATGGTGCGGATCCCAGGTTGCAGGCTGTGGGCGGTCAGGGCGGTCTCGAGGTTGGTGAGATCGTCAGGCGTCGTGCAGATCAAAGAGCGGCTGCTTTGGATGCGAGCCTGTTGCAGCGTGCTGGCCAAGGCGTAGTTGCCCCGGATCACCACCGCCCCCTCCCGTTCCGTCGCCGCCAGCAGGGGATTGTCGCTGTCGGGCTCCACAACCACCACCTCATAGCCCATTTGCCGCAACAACTGTAGCACCAAGTAGCTCAGCCGTCCCAACCCCGCGATCACCACGTGATCCGCTTTGGGCATACGGGCGGCCCGGCCCAAGCCAAAGCGGCTGCTCACCAACTTGTCGGTCACCAATCCGTAGATCAACCCCACCAGGGCAGCCCCCACCAAGGTCATGACCACCGCCACCACCTTCACCCCTAGAGGGGTCTCCGCCTGCTGAAAAGCCTCGATGTCCCCATACCCCCCCGTCAACACCACGATGGTCAGCAACAGCCCGTCAACCACGGATTTGCCGATAGCTCTAAAGTTAAGGATCCCCAGCACCAGCATGGCTCCCAAGGTGAAGGTGAGGGTGCGCACGATGGGCTTGACCTGCAGCAGTCCCTGCAGGCTTCTGCGCAGCCAAGATAGGAGCTGCCTGAACGAGTTGCCTCGCTGTTGTTGTCGTTTGTCTTGCACCTGTCCGCTGGCCCAGCGTTGTGCCCGCGAAGAGCCGCGCCGCCCGTTGCGCTCCAACAGGTGCAGATAGGATCTGGGGTCGCAGATCACCAAAATGCGATCCCCCTCCAGCAGCTCTGCCTCGTGGTCGAAATCGTCGAAAACCCGAGACTCGGAAAAGTCGGACAGCCCGTCCACCGGGTAGTGAAACAGCACCCGCGCCCGAAAGGTTTCCTCCAGTTCCGAGAGGGGCATGTGCAGCAGACGGGAGTTGTAGCCGATGGTCAGCTCCACCACGTTCCAGAGGGTGGTCTCTTGGGGAGCGCCAAAATAAAGCGGATTCGCCAGCTCCGGCGGCAGCGTGGCCGGCTGAGCCTCTAACTGGGGCAACTCGAAGTAGCCGACAAATTCGTCCGAGACAGCTTTCAGAGCAAAGGCCGGCGCAGCCAAGGCAGCCACCGACAGGGAAAAATGCTGCGGCAAAATCGAGTCCAGGTAGCGGGCAAGGCCGGTGTTAAACAGACGAGAGACAATGCGCACCTGCGGGTTGAGATCCCGAATCAAGAGAGCCAGCTCGAAGTTGGCTTGGTCGTTGTCCTCCACAAGCAATGCCACCTTGATCCGCTCGATCCCAGCCCGGCGCAACACCTCCGGCTGATGGGGATCCCCCTCTAGGTATTGCCACTGCTCTTTTAATAAAGAAGGCCGCGGGCCGGGAGCCACCACTACCGCGCGCTGTCCAAAGTCTTCCAGAATCTGCAGCGTCAACGCTGCCAGGTCGTTGTAGCCACAGACCAGGATGAAAACACCCGGATCCCGGCCATTGTCCTGCAGTTGCTCATCCAGCCATTGATGAGAAAGGGATCCCACCATACTCCACCACCTACCCTGCTCCCTTTATACCCAAGGCAGGTCTAGAACCCCGCCCTACCCAAAATATTCCGGTAAGGGATCCCCTTGCCCGGCCAGCCGCGATGAGAAGCGACCTTGGCTCTTGTTTCCAGCGAGAGTTGGCGGATCTTGGGCCAAACGGTTCAAAGATGAGAACGACTCCCAACAGCTTGACTCGGTACTTAGGATCCTCTATCATTGCCCCAGCGCCAAGTTCTTGAGTAAAAATCTCAATAAGCTTGGCCTAGAGAAGGGTCAAAAGGCCGGCATTTGAGGGAACTGCCCTGATTTCAGGGAGGGGGTTTTCAAGTGCTTTCTCGGGTAAAGGCATTGCTGACTGGGTCAATGCAGCAGCCTTTCTTGAAATGTTTTTGAGTTTAGGAGTTGGGTATGCGCTTATCGCGACGGCAATTGGTCAGCGGAGCCGCGCTGGGCTCTGTAGCCTTGGCGGCAGGCTTGCTGGGGCGTCCGGCCCGCGGCGCCAACCGGGAGGTGAACCTCTACACCTCTCGGCACTACAGCACTGATGAGGAATTGTACGAACTTTTCAAACAGAAAACGGGCATTACCGTCAATTGGGTGCAGGGCAACGCCGATGAGATTGCCCAACGTATCCGCAGCGAGGGAGCCAACAGCCCTGCTGATATCTTCATGACGGTGGATGTGGCCCGGCTGTGGCGCGCCCAGAACGAAGGCCTGTTTCAGCCCATCCAGTCCGAGACGCTCTCTAAGAACATCCCGGAATCGCTGCGGGATCCGGAAGGCTACTGGTTTGGCCTAACCAAGCGGGCGCGGGTGATCATGTACAACAAAGACAAGGTGGATCCCAAGGAGCTCTCCACCTACGAAGATCTGGCCAACCCCAAGTGGCGAGGTAAGGTGCTTACCCGCTCCTCCAGCAATGTGTACAGCCAATCTCTGACGGCTTCCATTATCCTGGCGCACGGGATCCCAGAAACCGAACAGTGGGCCCGCGGCTTGGTGGCCAACTTTGCCCGCCCGCCGGAAGGGGGAGACATTGATCAAATCAAAGCCGTGGCCGCTGGCGTGGGGGATGTGGCCCTAGCCAACACCTACTACCTGGCGCGTTTGATCAAATCCGACAATCCCGAAGATCGCGCCGTAGCGGAGAAAATCGGCATCTTCTTTCCCAACCAACAGGATCGCGGCACCCACGTCAACATCAGCGGCGCCGGAATTTTGAAAACAGCTCCCAACAAAGAGGCCGCCATCCAGTTTCTGGAGTTCCTCTCCGGCCCAGAGGCGCAGGCCATCTTTGCCCAGAGCAACAACGAATACCCGGTGCTGCCGGGGGCGGAGATCGACTCGGTGGTGGCCAGCCTTGGCACCTTCAAGGAAGACACGATCAACGCCGCCAGCATTGGCCGCGTTACCCCCGATGCTCTAAAAGTGATGGATCGGGCCGGTTGG
>NZ_JANSJN010000117.1:0-8101 GCF_047462555.1 Synechococcus sp. B60.1 | reverse complement strand
CAGGTAATAGAAATCTCGTGCAAGGGATCCCTCTCCCGCAGTCTGGATTGCTCAATTCTAACTATATTGATTCTTTTCCCATCGACCGGCCTGACGATGGCAACCTGAGGGTCTAGCTTTCTTTCAGCGGGATCACCTTCACCCAATGGGCGTAGGCGGGATCCCGATTTTCGGTGATGGCCGTCAGCTTCTGCCGCAACTGCTCGGTGATGGGGCGGGAGGGGGGCAAGACGTATTGCTCGATCTGGCGAATAGGGGTGATCTTGGCGGCAGTGCCGGTGAGGAAGGCTTCCTCGGCAATCAACAGCTCCGACTTATCGACCGGCCGCTCTTGGGTGGGGATCCCCAGGTCGCGGGCCAGGGTGAGAACGCTGTCGCGGGTGATTCCTTCCAGGATGTCTTGGTCAAAGCTGGGGGTAATCAGCACGCCGTTGCGCACGATGAAGATGTTCATGCCCGAGGCTTCGCTTACCTTGCCTTGGGAGTTCATCAAAATGGCCTCGTCATAGCCGGACTGCACTGCCTCAGTTTTGGCCAGAGAAGAGGTGATGTAGGCGCCGGTGATCTTGCCTCGCAACGGCAGGCTGCGATCCTCTTGGCGGGCCCAAGAGCTGATGCGGCAGGTGACTCCCTCTGGTGAGAGGTAGTCTCCCAACTCCAACCCGTACACGAAAAAGTCTTTCTCGATGTTGTGCAACCGCGGCGAGATGCCCAGGTCGGAGGTGTAGACCAGGGGGCGGATGTAGAAAGAGGTGGAGGGGCGATTTTTGCGGATCAGCTCCACGATCACCTGCTCGATCTTTTCGGCGGGCAGATCGAAGCAGAGCAGGCGAGCACTCTGGCTCAGCCGTCGGCAGTGGCGATCGAGACGAAACACCAGCACCTGATCCGGATTTTGCGGGTCGGGGATCCCGCGTAGACCGCCAAAGGCTGCCGTCCCGTAGTGCAGAGCATGGGTGGCAATGGAGATCTTCGCCTCGGTAAAGGGGACGATCTGGCCCTGAAAGTAGGCGTAGGGCAGAAAATCCGGCATGGTCGGCACCTACTGCGGTGGGAAAAGATGTAAGAGTAGGAATATTATCACCGATGGAGGCAGCATCGGCAGCCCCAGCGTTGGCAGCACTCGGAAAGATATGCGCACTGCAGTGTTTTTTAGCCAGTCAAGTTCTGAGAGGGCTGTGGAGGCAAACAGCTTCTAACTTACGAGGGGCCGACGAACTACACCCCATGACGCAAGGAGTCCACTCCCTTTGCGAAAGCAACAGTGCTCCTTTTGGCAAGGCTTCTTTCACCTCAAGGTTGGTAGGGTAAGAATGTGGTTACTCAAACAGTTGGAAATGAAGCTTCCAAAACTTGCTGTTGCTTCCTTGCTTGTGCTGGGCGTTTTGCTCCTCAGCAGCCCGATGTTATCGGTAGGCAAGAGCACAGAGGTAGCTTTTGCTCAATCTCCTGCTCCAGCCGTCCGCATTGAAGAAGCGATTCAGATGGCTCGATCTGCTGTTCCCGATGCTGTGATCAAAGAAGTTGAGTTGGAGCGCGAAGATGGCCGCTTAGTTTGGGAAGTAAAATTCACCAACGATGTTGAGGTCAAGATCGACGCCACTACCGGCGATGTTGTCGATATTGATGACTAGTCCTCAGGGGGGCACAAACTGGGGTAAGCGTTGCCGGAAAAAGCGGTAGTTGCCACTGCCTGATGAATGCTTGATGAAACAGTAGCAATCTTGAGAACTGCAAAAGCTGGGGATCCCGTTTATTTGGGCAGGGGGAAGGTGTTCGCATAATAGACACCCGCTGGCTGAGGCCAGTTTAACTGCTGGCCAGGGGCAGGTGGTCGAGTCAGTCTGGGCTAAAATGCTGTCTATCCGTCTTGCTGCTCCCCCTGATGGACGACCCCCCTTTAGTCTCAGCGGCTACTTTCCCCAACACTGAGCTTTCGTGGGGAGATGCGTCTCTTAGTCTCTTTTGGGTCATCGCTCTTCTGGTCATCAACGCTTTTTTTGTGGCGGTGGAGTTTTCCTTGGTGTCGGCGCGGCGCTCCCGCATGGTGCAGTTGGCCAGCGAAGGGAACCGCCAGGCGGCAATTGTGCAAAAGGCCCAGGAACAGTTGGAGTATGCCCTCTCCACCACCCAGTTGGGCATTACCCTGGCCAGCGTGCTGCTGGGCTGGATCGGGGCCACCCAGGTTGCGCCGACACTGTTTTTGGCCTTGAGGCAGTTGGCCTGGTTGCGGAACGTGGATCCCGCCGTTGTTCAGGGGGTGGCAGTGGTGGTGGTGTTTTCGCTGCTCACCTATTTCCAAATTGTGGTGGGGGAGCTGATCCCCAAGACTCTGGCCATTCTCTACTCGGAGCCGATTGCCCTAAAACTGGCCTGGCTCAACCGCTTGGTGAGCCGCTTTTTGCACCCCTGCGTGGAGCTGCTCCGGTTCTCCTCCCGCTGCTTGTTGCAGCTTTTTGGCGTCCGCATCCCGGAGGCCACTTCTTTTTACAGCACCATGACGGTGGAGGAGCTGCAACTGTTGATCGCCTCGTCGGTGGAGTCGGGCGACATCGAGGCGGAGGAGCGGGAGCTGTTGAGCAATATCTTCGAGTTCGGCGAGACGGTGGCCAGCGAGGTGATGATCCCGCGCACCAGCATCGACGCGGTGCCGGAAACCGCTACGGTGCAAGAGGTGCTGGCCGAGGTGGCCGAATCGGGGCATTCCCGTTACCCGGTCTACGGCGAGTCTTTGGATGACATCCGCGGCCTGATTCATGTCAAGGAGCTGATCGGCGAGCTGGCCAAGGGATCCCTGGATTTGCACAGCCCCATCACCCCTTTCATTCGCGAGGCCCACTTTGAGCCAGAGAACAAGCTGATTGCTGAACTGTTGCCGGAGATGCGGCAGCACCACTGGCCAATGGTGGTGGTGGTGGACGAGTTCGGCGGCACGGCGGGCTTGATCACCATTCAAGACCTGGTGGAGGAGATTGTCGGCAAGCTCTCCGATGGCCCAGATCCCAAGGCGAAGGAGCCGGATATTCAGGAGCTGGACGAAAACACTCTCCTCATCCAGGCCCAGTTGGATATTGAAGAGGTCAACGAGCGCTGCCACCTCAACTTGCCCCTCCACGAGGACTACCAGACGCTGGGGGGCTTTTTGATCTACCACCTGCAGAAGATCCCGCGCGTGGGGGAAAAGTTCACCTACCAAGACATGGAGTTCCAGGTGGTGCGCATGGAAGGCCCACGGGTGGATCGGGTGAAGGTCGTTCGCCACCGCCGCAGCTCTCCCAACCCGCTGCCAGTGCTCCCCCCCGCCCAGACGACCAAGCCTGGCTCTTGAGGAGCTAGGTTTTGACGACCTTGAGGGTCTGCAGCCGCACATCTTCGGGGCCGTTGATAAAGCCGCCTGCCTCGTGCACCAACAACAGATAGTCCACCGCTTCCTGGGTTACCTCTTCGCCGGGCACCAAGATAGGGATCCCAGGGGGGTAGGGGGAGATGATCTCGGCACAGATGTGGCCTACGGCTTCCTGAAAGGGGATCCGCTCGATGGGGGCAAAGAAAGCCTGCCGCGGCGAGAGCCGTTGGGGCGGCAGGGGAGGGCGTTTCAACTGGGCCAGGCGTCGCAGTTTCTCGGCCATCGCCAGCGAGGGTTGGGATCCCTGGGCCTGCTTCGACAAAGCGGCGAAGCTCTCCACCAGCCGGTCGATATCCCGCTGGGTGTTGCCGAGGCTCACGATAAAGACCACGTTGTGCAGGGTGGACATCTCCGGCTGCACGTGGAAGTGGTCGTTGACCCAGTCGTGGGCGTCGAAGCCAAAAAGGCCCAGCCCCGACACCGTCACCGTCAAGCGGGTGCGATCCAGATCGAAAAAGCCAGGTGTAGAGCCGATGCGCTCCGGGCCAAAGCAAAAGAGCCCTGGAATGCGGTTGAGACGGGCGCGGGCTTGATCGGCTAAAGCCAGGGCTTGGCCCAGCAAAGCTTCCCCTTCTAGGGCCATCTGCCGCCGCGCCACGTCCAGCGACATCATCAGCACGTAGTTGGGGCTAGTCGATTGCAGCAGTTGCAAGATGTTGCGCACACGGTTGGGATCGATGCGGGATCCCTTGAGGTGGAGCATCGAGGCTTGCGTCATGCCGGAGATCACCTTGTGGGTGGACTGCACCACCAGATCGGCACCAGCTTCCAAGGCGGAGAGGGGCAGTTGCGGGTGAAAGCCAAAGTGGGGCCCGTGGGCCTCGTCCACTAAGAGGGGCAGGCCGTGGCTGTGGGCGATGGCCGCTAAGGTTTCTAGGTCGCAGCAAACCCCGTAGTAGGTGGGGCTGACCACCAACACGCCCTTGGCGTCGGGGTGCTCGGCCAGGGCCTGCTCCAGGCCGGCAGGAGTGATGCCGTGGGCAATGCCCAGTTCTATGTCGAAGTCGGGCTCGATATAGGCCGGCACAGCCCCGGAGAGGATCACGCCGGCAATGGCCGACTTGTGGCAGTTGCGCGGCAGCAGGATCTTGTCCCCTGGGTCGCACACGGCCATCACCAGGGTTTCCACGCCACAGGTGGAGCCATTCACCAGAAACCAACTGCGATCCGCTCCGTAGGCGGCTGCCGCCAGCTCCTGGGCTTCCCGGATCACGCCGTCGGGATCGTGGAGGTTGTCCACCTCCGGCAACTCGGTAAGATCCGCCCGGAAGACGTTTTCTCCCAAAAACTCCCGCAGGTCGGTGGCGATCCCGCGTCCCTGCTTGTGGCCTGGCGTGTGAAAGGGAGCCTTGTCCAAGCTGCAATAGTGGCGGATGGCCTCAAAAAGAGGGGCCCGCTCTTGAGTTTTGCGATCCAGCAGACGCAGACGACGGGACGCCTTCGACAGATGCGACAGAACCATGGGCCACTCCCCAACACACCAGCGTCCAGCCATTATCCACCCCCAGCGGAGCCAAGTCCACCCTCAAGGTCACCTCAGGAAGTGTCTTTCCTGCTAGCCTGGGTTCAGGTTGCCTTTCCCTCCTGCTTGTATGTTTGAGAAGCTGCCCCTCCCCCTGAGCACCCTGGTGTTGCTGGCAGGCGTTGCCGCCACAGCTTGGGGCTTTGCCCAGTACAGCGATCCCACCCTGAACCTCATCGGCCTGTTTGCCGGGATCCCCTTGCTGCTGGGGGGGGTGACCATGAAGGTGGTGGAGCTCAAGCCAGTGCCTGCCCTGACGCCCCCCTCGCCAGAAGTGCTTCAAGCCCGTGCCCAGCAGGCCACGGAAATTCAAAAACAAGTCCGCGCCGACATCACCAAATACAGCTATGGGGCCAACGCCCACCTGGAAGAGGCCCTGGAGTTCCTCGGCCTGCGCGGCCCTCTGGAAGCAGACCTACCCAAAATCAGAGGCTACAGAGAAGAATTGCGGGATGGCCGCTACACCCTGGTACTCCTCTTCGATTCGCCGGCCGTTCCCTTCCAGCAATGGCAGGAGAGCTACCAGAAAAAAATGCAGGGCTTCTTTGGCCGCGACGTGGAGGTGCAACTGCAGCAACCCCGAGAACATCAGGTGGAGCTGGCGCTCATTGCCTGTCCCGGATCCCAGGCCACCGGAACAGGGTGAGGGGGCTTGGATCCCTTAGCTTTTTTCACGACTTTTTCACAGTTCTATTCTTAAAATCAACAGCGGCTCACACGGGTGTGTTGAGGACTGAAACACTAGAGGAAGGAGACCTGGGGATCCCCATCATCGGGATCCCTCTTTTTTAGATGGTAAAAAGTTAGCAGGATCCCAGGAGAATAAAGCTGGCAACAAGTAGCTCCCACGCTCAAAATGCTTTTCAGTCACTCCAGTCAATGCCAAGAGCTCCTACAATTTGCTTAATGAAACGCCCAGAATTCCCCACTATCTATACGGTGGGCATGGATAGCGCCCCCAGATTGACGCTGGGTGTACAGTTTCACTGTTTCTAGGCAAGCACCGCCGCACAAAACAATACACTCAGAATTGTGCCAGAGCTTGGCTTTTCCCCAGTACACCCACTTAGTTGTTCTCCAAATTGCTGCTTTAACACTCGGCTCGATCCCGAGTTGAGGGAAAAACTAGGTTAGAAATGTTGTTATCAAGAGATGAATCAACAAGCAAATAGACATAATTCAGCTCGCCATGAAATTCGGTTAGGAAACTCCAATGAGTAACCAACACCCTCTCCAAGACAGTCTTTATTTAACCCATACTGACTGCCAAGGTGCTCCAGGGCGAGCCTTCCGGATCCCTGAGCTGGCCCTCACCCAAGACTTGGCGCTGGTTCCTCAATCCCGCCAGCGGCAGGCGGCCTTTCGTGTTCACTGGCTACGGAGCACGCAACACTCCCTATCCCTGGCCAAAACCGGTGATCTTTGCGTTGATTCTCAGCTTCTCTCTCCTTCTGGGAGAGAGGCTGCAGGTGTTGGCTCTATGTTCTGCCAGCATCAACTCCTTGGCATTGCAGAGCCCTAGGGAGTCTGTCTCAAACTTGTACAGAGTGGCAATGCTATGAACAGAACTGAGTCTGGGGTGTTGTCTATATGCAACGCTGACGCAACAGAGATGAGGAGATTTCCTTAGCAATCCCCTGCTATTACGTTTCCATGCAAATTTTAGGTTGGAAACGCTCAAATTAGCGTGCAGCAAGGGTTTTAGCTATTGCCACTGCTGAGGAAATAGCCAGAATAAGAGTAGCTATTGACCCAGCAATGGGCAGGATGATGACAGGTAAGTGAACGATGTTTTCCTCTCTTTTGACTCCGCGTGCAGCAGGCCTACTCCTATCCGGGGCGGTATTGGGCATTCATTGCCAGGTGGCTATGGCCGCCCCTTTTCGCGACACTTTTGGTCACTGGGCCCAAACCTACATTGAGGCTCTCTCCGCTCAAAGGGTGTTGAACGGCTTCCCGGATGGCACCTTCCGTCCCAACGAGCCGGTGACCTGTGCTCAGTTTGCCACCCTCGTCACCACTGCCTTTCGCCTCCGCAACACCTCTGGTACCTTCATCGGCTTTCGGGATGTGCCCCCCACCCACTGGGCGGCTAACGCTATCTCCGCGGCGGCAGCCAACAACTTGGTGGCCGGCTTCCCGGACGGCACCTTCCGACCCGAACAGCCCGTTACCCGCACCGAGGCGCTGGTGATCCTGACCAACGCCCTTGGCAACACAAGTGCCATCCCCGTGGCCCAGCCGAGCGAGCTGTTCAGCCGCTACCGTGACGCGGCAGCCATTCCCAGCTGGGCCCTGGCGCCAATTGCAGCCGCCAACCGCGCCGGCCTGATCGTGAATTACCCAGATCCCATGCTCTTGGAGCCCAACCGTCCTGCCACCCGTGCTGAGGTGGCTGCTTTTACCCACCAGGCCCTGCTCAGTCGGGGATCCCTGGTGGCCCAGAACCCAGGCAATTGGCTCTCCACCCCTCAGCCCGGCTTTGACCTGCGCCTTTCCACCCTGGCGGCGGGCACTCTGATACAGACCACCACCCCCTTCAACGAGCGCCTCTTCATCGCCCCCAACGAAACTCGCCCTATGTCCTTGATCGTTCGCAACCCAATTCGCAACGGCCAGGGGGACATCCTGGTGCCTTTTGGCTCACGGGTGGATGGCCGCTTTGAGCCGGCGCCGGGCGGCACGCGCTTTGTGGCGGAAAGCATCATCGTCAACAACCAACTGTTCCCCTTGGCCGCTCAATCGGATGTAATCCGCGATGTCAAGGATCCCCGCTACACCACCACAGGCAAGATCATCCAAGATGCGGCCATCGGCGCGGCAGCAGGCGCCGTTCTCGGCTTGGTAACCGGCGATAATGCCATTGCCACAGAAGAAGTGCTGGGGGCAGGGGTGGCCGGAGCGGTGATCGGCAACGTGACAGCGCCGCAGGTGGTGGTGTTGGATCCCAGCCAGGTGATCGAGCTGCGCCTCACCCAGGATCTGGCGCTAGTTCCTCAATCCCGCTAGCGGCGCGGGGGTGTCCGTTGCAACGAGACGCAGGCGATACAACTTCTCACTGTCTTTCCATCGGTGAAGCTGGGCGTTGTCTCGATCCCCAACTCCCCTCTCCCTCCGGGAGAGGGGCTGCTAGGGCGCTATCTTCTCAGCCAATCCAACAGAGTCGTTCCCCC
>NZ_JANSJN010000116.1:0-8137 GCF_047462555.1 Synechococcus sp. B60.1 | reverse complement strand
CTGATCAATCCATCCTGCTTCCGAAGTTGGTTTGCTAAGTGTTGCTACTGTACCCCTTGATTCCTTAACAGGCTGTAGTGCAGACTTGTTTACTACATCCTGCTTCCGGAGTTGGTTTGCTAAGTGTTGCTACTGTACCCCCTTGATTCCTTAACAGGCTGTACCTATTGTTCGTGAGCTGGGAGCAAAATATAAAAAAGTATAGCGTAAAGAAATCTAATGTACCCCTTGATTCTTGAACAGGCTGTACTTGCGCTCCAAAGCAAAGGGCAAATAGACAGAGCCATATCCTTATTCCAAGTCCTGCTGATGTTGTCGCTGGACCCAGAGCAAGTGTTCTTGCAAAGGTTCCACTAGGGTTTCTGGCAGCATCGTTAACCGGCTCTCCATCCCTTTGCTATGGCGAATCGCCAGTTGCCGTTGGGCAAAATCCACATCTTTAACCCGGAGCTGCTGAGCTTCTGCCAACCTCAAGCCACTGCCATACAGCACCTGCACCACTAAGCGATAGATCCCAGACAGATGCACAATGACAGCCTTGACCTCCTCAGGGGTTAAGACCGTAAGCAAATAGCGTGAGCGCTTGGCTCATACTGCGTCTAGGTTAAGGTCTAGCTCCAGACGCAAAACTTCTCGGTAAAGGAACAACAGCGCACTGAGAGCTTGGTTCTGCGTGGACGCCGCCACCCCCTCCTCCACCGCTAAGTGGGTTAAGAAGGCATTGATCTGCTCGCCACCCATCTCCTTGGGGTGTCGCTTGTTGTGAAACAAGATATATCGACGGATCCGGAGAAGATAAAATTTCTTAGTCTGGTAGGAGTAGTGCTTGACTCGGAGAGCATCACTGACCTGCTCCAAAGGTTGTTGGTGAGGGGGCGCTGGGGTTGGTGGGTAGTAGAGGCGAACAGCGAAAAACTTACATAGTGTAACAAGTTACTGCCCCCGACTGTATGCTAGGCTATCTTCAGCACTCTAAGTCATTGACGGCGGGTGAGTTCAACTGTTAGGAGTCCTTCTGACAAAGTGCCAATTATGAAAAGCAACTATGACCTGACAACAAGAGATGGCTTTCGGAGCGCAATCAAAGATCTCCGTGAAATTCCTGTTCTTGGCCAAATTTATGCTCCGTTCTTTTGGATCGCTGATAAGGTCTTTGATTTTCTAGAACCTGGGAAAGCTGTAGAGAAGCAATCGAAGGTAGCCGTTGACCTAATCAAGGCCGGCAAAGAACACGGGGCAAAACGGATGAAAATTATGATGGATGAGCAGGCAGGCTTCCATCTAGATGTCCCCATTGAGGGGGTAAAAGTGAATGTTGGTGCTGGTAGTAAAGGAAAGGTTTTAATAGATATTGAGTATTCCTAACTCATCGCTGCAGGCGCGACGGCCCTGACGGGCCGCGGACTGAGCTCAAACGTTACCCCACTTGGGAGAACGCAGATGCAGCAACAAGACCGTTTCCGTGGGTGTCTTCTCGGTCTTGCCGTTGGGGATGCTATCGGCACTACCGTTGAGTTTCGTCCACGGGGAAGCTTTACACCGCTGACGGATATGGTTGGCGGAGGTCCATTCCATCTCCGTGCAGGCCAGTGGACTGATGATACTTCGATGGCGCTTTGCCTAGCAACCAGCCTTGTTGAGTGCAACGGGTTCGACGCTCATGATCAAATGAGGCGTTATTGCAAGTGGGCCGAGACGGGTTACTTGAGCAGTACTGGGACATGCTTCGACATAGGTTCTACGACCGCCTCTGCATTGCGCAGGTTTCGCCAGACAGGAAACCCCTTTGCCGGGTCAAGCGATCCGCGCTCAGCCGGCAATGGGTGCATAACGCGGTTAGCGCCGATTCCTATGTTCTTCTTCCCGAACCTGGAAGCAGCAGAACGATTTGCAGCGGAGAGTTCCCGAATTACTCACGGTGCGGCGGAATGCCTAGATGCTTGTCGTCTTTTGGCGCGGATCATTTGTCGGGCATTATCTGGCAGCTCAAAGGATGAGGTTGCCCTGGGTGACAGCCAGACATTCGTGGGGGCCGAGAAGATCGTTGCGATTGCCCGCGGAGCCTACCGTCAAAAGCTGGAAGATGAGATACGAGGCTCCGGGTATGTGGTGGACAGTCTGGAAGCGGCGATGTGGTGTTTTGTTCGTTCCCACAGTTTTGAGGAAGCGGTTCTCATGGCGGCAAATCTAGGCAACGATGCCGACACAACCGCTGCGGTATGTGGGCAAGTGGCAGGAGCGTACTATGGTGTACAAGGAATTCCTGTCGCCTGGCTAGAACGGCTTGCGTTACATTTGGAGATTGCGGAGCTCGCTGACCGGCTGTACAGCGCGAGCAAGAAGAGAGCGGCATACCGTTATGTTGCCAGCCCTAATAGCTTGTGGGTGATGGGAAGGGATCCCAATCTCGTCTACTCTTTCTCCTAGCAGAGATAAAACCGGAAGCAGTGACAGCTTAGAGATCCCCAAGCAGAATGCAATCAGCAGATCGAGAAGAACTCTAGCCCTGGAAAACTTAACCTTCTAATCCCGTCAGCACTGCCAGCAAGGAAGTCCCAGGAGCTATGCTAGGCTGGGCTGCTAGACAGGTCAAAATCTTTATAGGAACTCAGGTACAGCCTGTCAAAGAATCAAGGGGTACGGTAGCAACACTCAGCAAACCAACTTCGGGAGCAGGATGGATTGATCAGTACTGCCAGTTCCCACGGCTAAGGTATGCTGGTGGGCAGTGAGCAAGTTTCCCGCCTCTTCTTTTGAGGAGAGAGTATGCCAGAACCGGAATCCTCCTCTGCCCACATTCTGGTGATCGAAGATGAGGCCAAACTGGCCCGTTTCCTGGAAACTGAGCTGGCCTATAGGGGATATCGGGTGAGTGTGGTCGGCGATGGCACGGCAGGGTTGGCGGCAGCCCGCGACCAGAATCCCGACTTGGTGCTGCTGGACTGGCTGTTGCCCGGGATCTCAGGGTTGGAGGTTTGTCGGCAACTGCGCTTGACGGGCAACCGCGTGCCCGTGGTGCTGATGACCGCCGGCGACGAGGTGGCAGATCGGGTGGCAGGGCTGGATGCTGGGGCAGATGACTACGTGGTCAAGCCCTTTAGCCTGCAGGAGTTGCTGGCGCGGATACGGATCTATTTGCAGCACCCCAAGGGATCCCGCGACGGCCGGTTGGTGTTTATGGATTTGACACTGGATCCGGTGACGCGGCAGGCGAGCCGGGGAGAGCGACAGGTGGAGCTGACGGCCAAGGAATATGAGCTGCTGCGCTACTTGATGGAACACCCTCGCCAGGTGCTCAGCCGCCAACAGATTTTGGAGCATGTGTGGGGGTATGACTTTACGGGCGACTCCAACATCATCGAGGTTTATATTCGCTATTTGCGCCTCAAGATCGAAGGCCAAGGGGAAAAGCGCCTCATCCAAACAGTGCGCGGTGTAGGCTATGTGTTGCGCGAGTAGAGGCAAGCTGGATCGACAGGGGGACTGAGTTGAGGATTTTGAGGTGCAGAGCGTGCTGTTAATGAACCTATGGGGTGCAAGGCTGCTGGGCCTTACCTTCAGCTCGCCGGGAGAGTTTGTCTTCCGTTTTCCACCTGAAACTCCGCTGGTGGGCGGGCTGGGGCTGCGCTGGTACGGCCTGCTGATGGCTATTGCCGTGTTGGTCGGCCTGCTCCTAACCAAAGCCCTAGCAGAGGCTCGCCATCTGGAGAAAGAGCCCGGCAAGGCCAGCGAACGGGTCGAGATCCTGGCCCTGTGGCTGGTGGTGTCTGGGTTTCTGGGCGCCCGCCTCTACTATGTCCTCACCCACTGGTCAGAGTTCAGGGACGATCCCCTCTCGGCCTTCGCCATCTGGCGGGGAGGCATCATCATCCACGGTGGGATCTTGGCTGGCGCGCTTGCTCTTTACCTCTATTGCCGCGCCACCGGGATCAACGGCTGGAAGTACGCCGATGTGCTCACGCCGGGGTTAATCTTGGGCCAAGCCATCGGGCGCTGGGGCAATTTTTTTAACTCCGAGGCCTACGGTGCCCCTATTCCCCCCGACAGCAGGTGGCCCTTGCGGGTATACATCCCCCCCCAAGCCCGCGAGCCGGAATACAGCCAGTTTGAGTTTTTTCACCCCATCTTTTTCTACGAGAGCCTCCTTAACCTGGTTCTGTTTGCTCTCTTGATGGGGATGTTCTGGCGATTTCCCAAGCTTAAGGATGGCACCTGGGTTTGGACCTATGTTGTCGGCTACAGCTTAATTCGCATCCCTTATGAAATCTTGCGCGTCTCGGCGGTGGCCTATCTGCCGGGAACTACCATCAAGGCTGCCTATGTGGCCAGCGCCATAGGCCTAGTGCTTGGGATCGGCATGCTGATCTACATGTACCGGCTGCGCTTTGATCCCGATCTGGAGCAATTGGCGGCTTGGCTGGCCGAACGAGCAGGGCTGGAGCTGGAAACAGCCGCAGAGCTTGTGCAGCGGGCTTGGGCCATCCAGCAAAAGCACCGCCGCGCCGACTTGCTGGATCGCGTCACTCTGGCCATGCCTCATTTTCCCAGTGCCCTTGCCCCCCATCTCTCGCTGGGCCAACGGGAGCTGCTGATGCGGCAACTGTTCTGCCGTCTGGAAGGCCGGGATCCCGCTGGAGAAGGGCTGGCCCAAGCAACTTAGCGCTAGGGCTATCAGGCTGAAACCAACCCTCAGGTCTTTAGACTTTGCAACCAGGCTTCCAGGGCGCGGATGGGGGCCGGATCCCGGTAGACGCGCTCCTGGCGGGCTTTTACCTGCTGGCCCATCTGTTCCCGCCAGCGGTCATCCAGGCCCAGGCGCACAGCAATCTGGACATACTCATCTAGGTTAGAGGCGATGGTTGCATGGATCCCCATCTGCTGCAGGATGGCGTAGGTGTGGCGACCCCGCATTAGGGATCCCGGCAGCGTGACGATGGGCAGCCCGTGGGGCAGGGCTTCCAGGGTGGTGTTGCCGCCAGACCAGCCAATGCTGTCCAGGTAAACATCTCCCAGGGCGTTGTAGGCGGCATATTGGGCGGGGGAGAGTTCCGGCAGCAGCAGCACATAGTCTTCTACGGCCAGGCCGTAGGCGCGGAAGGCCCGCTGTAGCCGTTGCCAGAAGCGCTGGCGGATCCCTTGGGAGAGGCGGCCCCGCAAAAACAGGAATTGACACCGCCCCACCTCCCGAGCAATGCGGGGGAAGACCTCGTCGTACGGGGGCAGGTACTTAAACAGAGATTGGGCGCAGAGGTAGAGCACCCTATCGGGATCCACCCCCCACGCTTGCCAGTCCACAGGGGCGGGGTCAACGTCCAAAGGGATGTAGTAGGTGCCGATGCCGGGTAGGGGCAGGAGCTGCTCGGTGTAGTGGCCGGTCCCATCCGGTGGCTCCATCAGTTCGCTGCTGATGAAAACGTCCACCGTCGGCAGGCCAGAGGTTTGCGGATGTCCCCAGGCCATGGCCTGCACAGGGGCCAAACGCAAGGCGGCCAACTGGGCGCAGACCGGGTCAATGCCCACTTCCGGGTAGAGGAGCACGTCCAGCTGGGCCGCTCGAATCGCCGCCTGCCACTCCGCCAAGCTGCGGGATCCGGCTATAAACTGCTCAAAACGCGGTGGCAGGGAGCGCGTAATCTCGTCTTGGACGGCCGAGGTGTGGAAGCCGTAGAGGGCCACTTGGGAGCGATCCAAAGCTTCTACCCAGCCGTGGGTCAGGATCTTCCAAACAGAGTGATCCCGGAACAGGCCGGAGACGATACCCACCCGAAGCCGCCCAGGACAGCGCCGCAGGAGAACGGGGGGCTGCGGGTAGCGAGCCGCCATCACCTCCCCCACCAGGGATCCGTACAGGTGCTGCAGCTCGCGGTCGTTCTGGCCCTGGTAGGGCAAAAAGAAGGGTTGGACGGAGCCAACACCAGCAGCTGCCCGCTCCAGGGTTTTGGGATCCCGCGGCAGGTGTGCCCAGCGGGCCTTCACCTGCTGCAGAGCTTGGCGGTAGCGCTCCCGGGCAACTGGGATCTGCTCAGAGGTGTCGTAGAGCAGGGGCAACTGGCTGACACACCAGCCCAGGGCCGCCGCCAAATCGGCAGGATCAGTTTGCCAGAGGCGGTAGAACAGCTCGGCAGCTTCCTCCTCCCGGCCACAGTCCCGCAGCAGGATGGCCAGCGTATAGGCAGCATCGGCAAAGTCTGGCTGCAACTCCAGAGCCTGCCTCAGCGGCACCAGGGCCGCCTCCAACTCCCCCTGCTGCCGCAGCACCAGTCCCAACTGGTACAGAACTTCCGGATCCGGCCCCCCTTGCTCCAGAGCCCGCTGGAGGTGGGCTTTTGCCTCCCCCAGCCGCCCCGCCTGCTTGAGAACAATGCCCAAATTCAAGTGGGCGTCGGGAAACCACGGCTGCTGCGCCAAGGCCTGCTGCATCAGGGCAATGGCTTCCTCCAGGGATCCCTGCTGCTGCCGACAGACCCCCAAGAGGTGCAGCGCCTCCGGGTGGGCGGGCTGGGCTTGCAACACCTGTTGGTAGAGGGAGATGGCCTCCTGCAGTTGCCCCGCCTGGTGATGGTGGACAGCCTGAAGCAGCAGGCGCTGCAGGTGCTTCTCTCTATTATCTCGGCTGGGACCAAAGCCCTTTCCCGGCGGCGACATCGAGCTTCCCAGACTTTAGCCGTTGGGGAGGTTGAGGAAGCCCGCCAAGGCCGGGGCAATGGGCAGCAGGGTCATCACCATCAAAAAGAGGGCCAGCAGCGCCAAGGCATCCCGTTGGCCGTCGGTCTCGGTAATCTCATCCTGCGGCGGACGCTCCGGCTCGCGGGCAATAAAGAGAATCAGCAGCGCCCAGTAGAGGGCCAAAACGTTACTAATGGCTGCCACTGCCAGAGCAATCAGGGTGATGACCGTAGCACGTGCCGCCGTCTTCCGCCCGTACACCGCCTGCACGATCCGCCCGCCATCCAACTGGCCCGCCGGCAGCAGGCTCAAGGCGGTGATGGCCAAGCCAATCCAGCCCACGGCCACGAAGGGGTGAATGGGCACCAGCTCCCCCTGCAACTGGGATCCCAGCACCAGCCGCGCCAGCGTGCCCACCAGGATGGAACTACGGAAGATCTCCGTGGGCACGTATAGGCCACCAGAGCCGGAGAGCTTCAGGCCAACCAGCAGCACCACCAAGGAAAGGAGACCCCCCGCCGCCGGGCCGGCAAAGGCAATGTCAAACAGGGCCTTGCGGTTGGGCACCGGCGACTGGATGCGGTTTAGGGATCCCAGCGTGCCGATCCCCAAACTGGGAATAACAAAAGCTGGGCTGAGGCGTACGCCGTACTTGCCGGCCATCCAGCGGTGTCCGGTCTCGTGCACCAGCAAAATGGCAAAGATCCCCGCCGCCACCGGCAGGGCCTCCACCCAGCGCCCCGGCGCCTCCAACAGCCGAAAGCCCAGCAGGTTGGCCCCCACCTCCAAAGTGGCCAGAAAGCTAGCTATCATCAGGCCCGCAGCCAGGATCTGTGCCCCTGTCGAAGCGCGGTAGTTGACGATCTCATCTGGCAAGACCACCACCGCCGGCTTTTCCGAGGCATCTTCCACCAAAAACAGTTGGTAGCGGTTGCCCAGCCGCTCCTTCAGCTTTTCTGTCAGCAGGGGCACCACTACCTCTGCGTCCCGGCGGAGGTTGCCCTTGAAGATTGCCCCCTCCCCGTAGGGAATGGTCTCGGTGACGAAGAAGGTGTCCAGACCGAAGATGGATTGAATCGCCTGCAAATCTTCCGCAGAGATGCCCCGCAAGACCAAAGGTTGCTCGACAGGCGTCTCCCCAGCCCCTTCCGAGGGGATTTCCTGCCGCTCCTCCATCTGGGCCAACTGCTGTCGCCGCGCCTGCAGCTCCTGCTGGGCCAACTGGCGGGTTTTGCGCCCCACGGCAATGTAGAGCCCCGTGAACACCAGCAATAGCAGCAGGAAGCCAGCAAAGCTGAGGTAAACCCCAAACAGCAGCAGCCCTAGGAAGACCACCCAGGGCAAAAGGAGCAGGGATCCCTGGAACCACACCCAGACAGCCAGGGATCCCCGCCGGCGGGCTCGCCAGAACCCCCACCCCAAAAAGGCCAGCGTTCCCAACAAAAAGAGGGGCGTAATCTCGGCGGCGATG
>NZ_JANSJN010000115.1:0-8535 GCF_047462555.1 Synechococcus sp. B60.1 | reverse complement strand
CAGATCCAGAGGGGAACGCGGTGGCCAAGACCGTTACCTACTACGTGGCCCTGCTGCCGCCCCAGTTTCCTCCCCCTCAGCTGCAGGTACAGCCGGAGGAGGTGGCCGCCTACCGCTGGTGCTCCTACCCCGAAGCCTTGGAGCAGATCAGCTTTGAAGAAAGTCGGCAACTGCTGCGCCGCTGCCAAGCCTATCTGGAGCCGCTTTGGAAATTGGAGAGCATCTAAGTTCCGTATGTTTACGGAAGAGATTTATTCGGATTACTTCTATATTGTCTTGCGTCTTGCAGGCTTTCCGTGGACAGTTTCCGCGGAAGAAAACCGCCAGACGATCTGAAGGTTAATTCTCATTTGTGACGATCGACTGGTGATCCCCAGTCATCGATAACCTACTCTGTAAAACCTACTCTAAGTTTCGTGCAGACTTGGCCCGTTCTGTTAGGCTCGGTTCAAAAGGGGTTGTCTGGGTCGGAGCTGTGCTTGAACTTGAATCGTATTCTTGAAAACATTCTCGCGCCGACTTGTGAGTGGAGCATAGAGTTTCACCGATATTGTCAATCTCAGCGCAGAAAATTGCCCAAGCATGTCCTCTCCGCCGATGAATTGCCCCAACGTCTGTACGCAAGTCTCTGACCATTTGCTGAAGGTGGAGGCTGGTTTCACAGGGGTTGTTCGGTATTGCAGTGCTCTGGACAGAAGCGAGGAGCTGGACACTTGGTCATTGGTGTTCCACCAAGGTCGTCTGGGATTTGCACACCACAGCTTCGAGCCTTTGGAGCGACTGGACCGCCACCTGCGTCGGCTCAGCCATCAAGTTTTTTCTCTGACCCGCCAAAATTGCCTGCGTATCCATAGGCAGGTGGAAGCGCTGCTGGCTCAGGAGACGGGACCTCTGCCCGCAGACCTTCTGGGGCTGAGTTGGATGGTGACGGAACAACTGCTGCCTTGGGAAGCTGCGCGTCGGCTGAACACCTGGATCAGCGAGGAGGTGCTGCAAAATCTGTTGCTGGTTCCAACCAGCTTTCGGCAGGAGATCATCCCGTTGGACACGGTGCCCACCCTGGGTCAGTGGGAGGTGGGATCCCTGCTCGATCTGACCCAAAAGCGGCTACAGGCTTGGCAATCTTTGGGGCCTGAGATCACCTCCCCCTACCAACGGCCCTACTTTGCCAGCCGGGCTCAGGCAGAACGCCTTCCCGCCGAGCAACAGGAACGTCTGGGCCGGTTGCTGAAGGGGTTTAGCTTCCGCCAGTTGAGCGCTCTTCTCGATCAAGACGACCTGCGGATCGCTCGCCGCCTACATCCTTTGATCCAAGCCGGCATCCTTGTCCTACGGGATCCCCAGCCCCCCTTTGATCGGCTGCCCAAAACCTACGCGGCCAGGCTTGAGACAGAATTGCAGCCCTCAGAAACCCCCACCGTGCCTCTCCAACTGGCCAACGGGCTTGCGGATCTGGGCCCATCCCCCCCAGTCTCGAAAACCTGGGTTGTGGCTTGTATTGACGACAGTGAAGCCATGCTCAGCGAGCTGCAGCGGTTGCTGGAAGGGCACCACTTGGTCATCCACACCATCAGCGACTCTTTGAAAGCCTTGATGAAGCTGACCACTCTCAAGCCGGATCTCATCCTGCTGGACGTGGGCATGCCCAACGTGGACGGTTACCAATTGTGCAGCCTTATCCGCAAGTCCTCTGTACTCAAAGATGTGCCGGTGGTGATGGTTACGGGCCACAAAGGCCTGATCGATCGGGTTAAGGCGCGCTTGGCCGGTGCTACCGATTACCTGACCAAGCCCTTTCGGCAGGAAGAATTGCTGCAGATGGTGTTTCGCTATCTTACCTAGGGGCACCTTAAGCTTACGGTGGTTGAAAAACAAAGGAGTTGTCGATCATGGTGAAAGTTTTGGTGGTGGAAGATGTGGCCTCGGAGCGCCAGCTCATCAGCGATTACCTGCGGGCAGAAGGCTATCAAGTGGTGGCAGTGGCCAGCGCCCAAGAGGCATTGCAGCAGATCCGCAGCGACAAACCCGATGTGGTGCTGACGGACTTGGTCATGGAAGGCATGAGCGGGCTGGAGTTGTGCCGCCAAATCAAGAAAAACCCGGAGACCCAAAAGTTGCCCGTTGTGGCCTGCACTTCTAAAAATCAAGAGCTGGACAAACTCTGGGGCATGAAGCAAGGGATCGACCTTTATCTGACCAAGCCTTTTAGCCGCGAGGACATTGTGCGGGCCGTGAAGTCGGTGGTGCTGAGTTGAGTCTCGGGATTTTTTGCAGCGAATCTACCTTGCTGAGTCCAAGTTGCGGTCGTGGTTCTGGGGTGCAGTCTGGTTGGGCCTTAGACGTTGCAGAGCGAGAGCAAAGATGCTGGCGACCTCTTTTTCTTCCCAAAGCTCTACTGCCGTCCGCACCGGAGAATTGTACTTACATCTCCAGTTGGGGGTGGACTGTCGGGCCCTTTTGCCCATGACAGTTGCCCAGGAAGTGCTAATTGTTGCCCCACAGCACTTTACTCTTCTCCCCAACCAGCCCGCATGGGTGCTGGGCTTGTTCAACTATCGCAACCGCATCCTCTGGGGCGTGGATCTGGGACAGTTTCTTGGCCTGGAGCCTTTGGACGTTGGGCAGCCCGAATACCATCTGGTGGTGATGCGCCCAGAATGTGGGGGGCTGGGCCTGGCTGTGCAACAAGTGAGGGGGGTGGCTCGAGTGGTCAGCCAGCAGATCCAGCCTCTAGCAGAAGCTCAACCCGTCCAAGATAGGTTCCGGCTGGATAGTCTCTGCGACTGTTGCAGTGGTTTGGTCTGGGAAAAGGAAAAGGAAGAGACTCTCTGGGTACTCAGCCCCCTTGCCATTCTCCAAAGGCTCAACTCGGCCTATTCCCAAGCCAATCCTTGATCCCTCTCAACCGTTTTCTCCTAGCTATAGGTAAAACCCTATGGTCTCCTTCCGTCCCCTCTTCCTCAAGTTGGCCCCCTCTTCTCGACCCCAGGGTAAAGTCGCCGGATCCCGTCTGGCTCTGGCGATCAGTCTCCCGCTGGGCATCAGCTCCCTGTTGTTTGCCGTTTCTGCCGGCAGCGTAGCCCGCACCTACTTCGATTTCGAGCCTTCCATCTCGCGGCAGTTCACCCTGCAAAACCTGAGCGATCAGGTGATCTATTTGGATGAAGTCTTGACCATGTCTGCCCGCATGGCTGCTGCCAGCGGGGATCTGTCCTGGGAAGAGCGCTACAACCGCTATGTACCTCAGTTGGATAAGGTGCTGGCGGAGATTCAGCGATTGGATCCCGCTTCTTACGAGGCCTACGCAGCCAAAACGACAGAAGCCAACATCAAACTGGTGGAGTGGGAGGTGCAGGCTTTTGACTTGATTCGAGCCGGCGAGCAAGAACGCGCCTTTGACCTGCTGCACAGCCCCGAGTACGAAGAGCAAAAGCGCATCTACGCCGAAGGGATCAACCAAACCCTGGAGGCCATTCGCGGCAACATTCAGAGCAGCGTCCGGCTCTACGAGCGGGATCTGTTGGGGGCTTTGATCCTTTCGGCTACCAGCTTCCCGATCCTGCTGGTTAGCTGGGGGATCATCTTGATCCTGGTGCGCAACTTTGTGCGGGAACGCAACGCCACCTACGAGCGACAAGTCTCCGATACCCGGCTGGCCCAACGGTTTGCCGATATTGCCCGGATTCGCCAAGAGCAAGAGCTGATCGATCCCCTGAGCGAGCTGTTGGGCGAGATGCGTCAGCGCTTTGGTGCCCAACGAGTGGCCTTCTATCGCCTGACCGCTCCCGAAGAGGCGCAGGTTATTGCTGAATCCTGCGACAGCAGCCTGCCTGACACCTTGGGCACCTTCCTCCGCCGGATCCCGGCTCCGCTCCAGCAGGCTCTCCACAGTGGGCAAGTTTACGCTTTTGGCCCGGTGCCTGGGGTAGACCTGGGCGCCGACCACCTGCAGATGTTGGGCACAATCAAATTAAAAGCCGAGATGGTGGCGCCGGTGGTACGTGGCGATGAGCTTTACGGTTTTTTGGCCGTAGGCCGCGCCCAAAGCCAGAGCTGGTCTGACGAAGACCAGAAAAACCTGGCCGAGCTGGCCAACCGCCTGAGTCAAGCTTTGGGTAACCTGGGGGCGCTGGAGCAAAAGGCCGTGGCCGCCCAAGAACGAGAGCGGTCGGAAGCGCTGCAAAGAGAGCTGCTGCAGCTTATTGGCGAGGTTACAGAGGCCTCGCGGGGAGACCTCACCGTGCGGGCGCAGCTAACCGCCGGACAGGTTGGCATCATGGCAGACTTTTTCAACGTCATCATCGAGAGCTTGCGCGACATCGTGATTCAAGTGCAGCAGGCTGCCGGGCAAGTCAACCAATCGATTGGCCGGGACGAGGCAGCCATTCGCGAGCTGGCCGAGGCGGCTCTCCGGCAGGCCATCCAAATTGAAGAGACCTTGCGCTCTGTGGAACAGATGACGCTCTCGATCCAGGAGGTGGCCGATAAGGCCCAGCAGGCTGCCACAGTAGCTGAGTCTGCTGCCACTACGGCTACCGACAGCAGCTTGACCATGGATCGCACGGTACAGAACATCCTGCAACTGCGGGAGACGGTGGCCGAAACGGCCAAGAAAGTGAAACGGCTGGGGGAATCTTCCCAGCAGATCTCCAAGGTGGTGTCCTTGATTAACCAGATTGCCCTGAAAACCAACCTGTTGGCCGTAAACGCCAGCATTGAGGCGGCCCGCGCCGGGGAAGAAGGGCGGGGTTTTGCGGTGGTTGCCGAAGAGGTGGGGGCTCTGGCCGCCCAGTCGGCGGAGGCCACCCGCGAGATCGAGCGCATCGTAGAAGGGATCCAACGGGAGACCAGCGAAGTGGTGCAGGCGATGGAAACCAGCACCGGCCAGGTGGTGGAAGGCACCCGCCTGGTGGAAACAGCCAAGCAGAGCCTAGGGCAAATTGTGGAAGTCTCGCGGCAGGTGAACCAACTGTTCCAGGCCATCGCCCGCTCCACCGAGGCCCAGGTCGACACCTCCCAAACGGTGCGGCAGTTGATGCAGCAGATCGCCAACATTGCCGCCCAAACGGCGTCAGCTTCGCAACAGGTGACCAACTCTCTCCAAGCTACGGTGGCGGTTGCCCGTCAGCTACAGGCTTCGGTGTCCACCTTCAAGGTGGGGGAGGCAGTCTAGTATGGAGCCAAATCCCGATGGCCTCGACCCGCGCGAATGGCTGGTGAGGCTGCAGTTTTTGGAGGAGGCCCAGACTTACCTCAACACCCTGGAGACAGAGGTAGTGGGGCTGGGATCCCGGCAGTTGGATCGCCCCCGTTTGGATCGCCTGCTGCGGGCTGCCCATTCCATCAAGGGTGGGGCGGCGATGATGGGGTTTTCGGCGCTCAGCGACCTGGCCCACCGCCTGGAGGACGGCTTCAAGATCTTGCAGGTGGATCCCCAAAAAGCCAAGCCCGCAGTAGAGCGTACCCTGTTGGCGGCGTTGGATTGCATGCGCCAAATTGTCCAGCGCCACCAGCAGAGGCAGCCGTTGCAAGAAGACTGGCTGAGGGAGAAAGTGGAGCCCATCTTCCAGCGGCTGCGGGAGCAGGTGGGGGAGTTGCGGCCGGAAGATACCGCGCAGGTGTTGGCTGCAGAAGCCGGGGGCGATATCCGGGTACTGCTGTTTGAAACGGAGGTGGAAGCCTGCCTGCAGCGGCTGGAGGGAGTTTTGGCCGCGCCCGACCAGCCCTGTCTGCGGGAGGAGTTTCTCATCGCTGCCCAAGAGCTGGGGGCGCTGGGGGAAATGTTGGATCTGCCTGCCTTCGTCAGCTTGTGCAGCTCGGCAGCCCAGGCTCTGGAAGCGCTGCCGCCAACTGAGAAAGAGCAGGTGTTGCCCGTTGCTCAGGCGGTTTTACAGGCTTGGCGACACTCGCAGGCCCTAGTGCTGGTGGGCCAGACGAATCTTCTCCCCAGCTCCTGGGATGCGGCAGAGCCTCCGGTCTCCTCCGCAGCAGAAGCCCCTCCCCCCCCAGGGGCCACTGCCGAGCTGCCGGATGCAATTCCAGCCAGGGCCAAAAGCCCCGCCGAGATGCTACGGGTGCCGGCTCGCCCTCTAGAACAGTTGGGGGAGCTGTTGGGAGAGCTCACGAGTGAGCGCAACCGCCTCAACAGCCGCCTGCAGCGGCTGCGGGAGCTGGCCAACTTGTTCAAACAGCGGGTTCGCACCCTAGAAGAAACCAACAGCCGCCTGCGCAGCAGCTACGACCGCGTCGCCGCCACTGTGCCCGCCTCTCTGCTATCACAAGCAAGGGATCCCGGCCTGACCCTGGTCGATACCTTTGACCTCTTGGAGATGGATTGCTATGGGGAGCTGCACCTTTTGGCCCAAGAGATGATGGAGACCATCGTGCAAATTGACGAGGTTACCGCCGATATCGACACCACGCTGCAGGAGACCGAGGGCAGCGCCCGCCAGCTCAGCCGCCTCTCCCGGCAAATGCAAATGCGTCTCGACCAGGTGCGCATGCAGCCGCTGTCGGATTTGACGGATCGCTTTCCCAGGGCACTGCGGGAGCTGAGCTTAGCCCATGGCAAGCCTGTGGAGCTGCGGGTTCTGGGGGGATCCACCCTAATCGAGCGTTCGATTTTGGAAGCTTTGGCGGATCCCTTGTTGCACTTGGTGCGCAACGCCTTCGACCACGGCATTGAAGATCCGGACACCCGCTTGGCTCGGGGCAAGCCGGCCAAAGGGCTGATTGAAATTGCCGCCAGCCAACGGGGCAACCGCACCTTCATTACGGTACGCGACGATGGAAGAGGGATTTCTCTGGACAAGGTGCGTGCCCGGGCCTTGCAAATGGGCTTTTCTGCCGCCGACTTGGATCAGGCTTCCAAGGAGGAGCTGCTTGAGCTCATTTTCCAGCCGGGCTTCAGCACCGCCGAGCAAGTCAGCGAGCTCTCGGGGCGGGGGGTGGGTTTGGATGTGGTGCGCACCAACTTGGAACAAATTGGGGGGCAGGTTCAGGTGGAATCTAGGGCGGGGGAGGGTACGCTGTTTACCCTGACTCTGCCTCTTTCCCTGAGCGTCAGCCGCGTGCTGCTAACAGAGTGCCGGGGGTTGATGTTGGCCTTTCCGGCCAACGCAGTGGAAGAGGTGCTGCTGGCTCCTGAGCTTCCTGCCGATGCCTTCCTTTGGGAGGGAGAGCAGGTTCCTTTGATCCCCGTAGGGCGTTGGTTTCGCTTTGCCCGCTGGCAGCCTGTCCAGGAAATGGATGGGACCCCCCTCCTCGACCGACCTGTGGTGCTGTTGGTGGCGGAAGGCAACCAGCCCTACGGTCTGTTGCTGGATCGGTTCTGGCGGGAGCAAGAGGTCACCCTGCGTCCGGTGGAGGGAGGTCTGCCTCTGCCGCCGGGGTTCTCTGGCTGCACCGTTTTGGCGGATGGGCGAATGGCCCTTTTCGTGGATCCGCCTGCCCTCCTAAGCTGGCTGCTGGCCCAGCGGGATCGGCCCTGCCGGCCAGCAAGGGATCCCCTTCCCCAGTCCAGGTTTGCCGCCCAGCCCCATCTGCTGGTGGTGGAAGATTCAGTTAACGTGCGCCGCTTCTTGGCCATAACCCTGGAAAGGGCGGGGTTTCGGGTTGAACAAGCCCGCGACGGACAAGAGGCTTGGGAACGGCTTGAGAAAGGAGTTCCCATCCAAGCGGTGATCAGTGATATCGAAATGCCGCGGCTGGATGGCTTTGGCTTGTTGGCCCGGATTCGTGGCCACTCCCTGTATAGCCAGCTCCCTGTGGTCATCCTGACTTCCCGCAGCGGCGAGAAACATCGCCAATTGGCCCAACGGCTGGGAGCCAGCGCCTATTTCTCCAAGCCCTTTCAGGAACAGGAGCTGATCCAACAGTTACGGGATCTGCTGCAGCCGGCCCCGCCGATATTGTCGGTAGCGAGGTAGACCATGGCCCTCCTCTCTCCTCTGCGCTTGCGCCGTCTGGCCCGCCAGGAGCACCTGAGAAACCAGCAAACCTTGATTACCTTTCAACTGAGCTCCTACTGTTTTGGTCTACCCATTGAACGGGCGCGACGGGTTTTGGCCTGGCAAGACTTTCAATCTGTTCAGGAGGACGGCCTTGAGCTTTTGGATACCAGCCGTCTATTGCTGGGCCGCGGGATCCCGTTTCTGCCCCAGGGAGTTCTGCTGCTGCAAGCGGGCAGTTGTGAGGACGGCCCACCCAATCAGGTCGATAACTCGAAAACGATGGCCCTGCCCCTTCCCAGTCAGCCAATCCTGCGCCGCCTAGCTGCTTCTCAGGTACAACCTCTCCCCAGCCGCTACGCCGCCCAAGGCCGCCAACGAGGCATTGTGGGATGGATCCCGCCCGCCGAGGGTCGGCTCCCCCTGTTGGTGTTTGACCCTCATCTTTGGTCTGTCCGTCCCTGAGCGGGGATAGGGGGTAGCTCCAGTGCCGGGTTCTCGACGCGGGCTAGCTCCCAACGGTAGGGATCCCGCCGCTGCCAGTCCAGGCGGAAGGGCTGTTCCAGCGCGTTTACCTGATCCCGCG
>NZ_JANSJN010000114.1:6188-8539 GCF_047462555.1 Synechococcus sp. B60.1 | reverse complement strand
TCCTCCAGCCGGATTTCTCCCCTGGGAGCTTGGCGGGGTGCCGTGGGTGAAGCCGCCTGCGAATCCCGAACGGACGGAGGAGATAAAGGTAGGGGGGATGCACTCATGCAGCAAAGGGCGTTTAACCTCAAAGGTCACTCTAGACCGGCAAAGGATGGGTAAGATGTGATCTGTGTCTCTATGTCCAACGGAAGTCTCTAAAGCAGAGTCTGCCCAAAAACCTCGCGCTGTTATCTATTCCCACCAGTATCTTGAAACAGTCAGCTTTTGGGTAGCGTGCAACCACGGTTTTGGGGCTCCACCGATCGATACGCAACTTTAGCTCTGGTGGACGAGGTTGCTGAGTCTTTCCCCCCTCTTGCCGAGCCGGTTTTTCTGCCCAACCCCTAAGCTACGATAGAAAGTCTGCCTACCGGTATGTCTACCCGGGAGTTGCGGTTTGATGCGTTCTGAATTCGGGTTGATTCAGGATTAGGGTGCATGACGGCCATTTTGATTGTGGACGACGATCCCACCATTCGGCTGGTGTTGAAGCGATCCCTGGAGCGGCAGGGCTACACCGTCGAGATGGCCAGCGGTGGCTTGGAAGGGCTGGAGAAAGCTCATCTCCTAACCCCGGGGCTGATTATCTGTGACTGGATGATGCCGGATATGGATGGGCTGGAAGTCTGCCGGCGCATCAAGACTGATCCCAAGTTTTCCACCACCTTCTTTGTTTTGCTTACTGCTCGCACCGAAGTCGAAGACCGCATCCAGGGCCTGGATGCTGGAGCAGACGAGTTCCTCAGCAAGCCCATCGATCCCAACGAGCTGCGGGCGCGCGTGCGGGCTGGGCTGCGCTTGCATCAGCTCAGCTACGACTTGCAACAGCAAACCGCCAGGTTGCGGGCAGAACTGGCCGAGGCGGCCAGCTATGTGCGTTCTCTTTTGCCCAAGCCGGCCTCTTTCCCCGATCACCGAATAGCCATCGAGTGGTGCTTTTTGCCTTCGCAGGAGTTGGGGGGGGATTCATTTAACTACCACTGGCTAGACGAGGATCATCTGGCCATCTACCTGCTAGATGTGTCGGGGCATGGGGTGGGATCCGCCCTCTTGTCCGTGTCGGTGATGAACCAGCTGCGTTCCCAGAGCCTGCCCGACACCGACCTGCGGCAGCCGGATGCGGTGTTGCGCGCCCTCAACCAATCCTTCCAAATGGGATCCCACCATGACATGTACTTCACCCTCTGGTATGGGGTTTACCGGCCGCGATCTCGCTTGCTTTCTTTTGCCAGCGCTGGCCACCCCCCCGCTCTGTTGGTTGCTCAATCAGATCCCATCCCCCTAGAGCTGAAAACACCCAATTTGCCCATTGGCATTTTGCCCGATCAGGACTTTGCTAGGGACGAAGTGCGGATCCCGGCCAACAGTTGTCTGTACGTGTTCAGCGACGGGGTTTACGAAGTGTCCACCTCGGAAGGGATCTGGGGAATGGAGAACTGGAAGTCGTTCCTAGGCGCCCATGCCTGCATTGGCCTCGATCGCGTTCTGCAACACATCCAATCTTTCCGCGGCAGGGCGGATCTTGAAGATGATTTTTCCCTGCTCCGTATCAGCTTTGGCTAGTAGCTCAAGAAGGAGGGAAGGGGGATGACTGGGGAGCTGAGCCGGGATCTGCTCCCTGAAGCTGCTGCCACTGGGTAGGGGTAAAGGTACGGAGGGCTAGGGCGTGGAGACGGCCATCCTGAAGGTAGGGCTTCAAGGCCTCGTTCACCAGGCGGTGCTGTTTGATGAGGGGGAGGCCTTGGAATTGCTCAGCCACGACGACGGCCTGAAAATGGTTGCCGTCGCCAACTGTATCTTCTACCTGCACCTTCGCGCCGGGCAGGGCAGCCTGTATCAACGCCTCGATTTCCCGCGGATCCATGCGCCGTCTTCCTGGCTTCGGCTCAAGACAACTTAGAGAAGCTCTCCCAATGCCTGCAGATATTGAGTTCTCATAGCGGGGACTGGATTTGAACCAGTGACCTTCGGGTTATGAGCCCGACGAGCTACCAGGCTGCTCTACCCCGCGGCGCTTTCCCAGTCTAGCCTGTTCTCCTAGAAGCCGGCAAGCCTCCAGTTGCCGGCAGGGATCCTTGGAGCGACCGTTGACATACTCCCCAGCCCCAAAGGGCGGGGATTCTTGTTCCGGGTTCCACGACAGCACTTGCTGAGTTGGGTTGCCCTTCCCCAGCAGCGGTGCTCATCTCCCCAAGGGTTCCCTCTTGCAAGGCAGTTCCCCAATGCCCTTGGGCGCTGTTCCACTCAATTCCCAACATCTTCAGGGCCCGGCGCAAAATGTTGAGTGCTGCGTTGGTGCCGAGGATAAG
>NZ_JANSJN010000114.1:3004-6088 GCF_047462555.1 Synechococcus sp. B60.1 | reverse complement strand
TCCCGTCAGGTGAAAGTTTCCACCCCGACTGCTTGTACTCATACTCAATGGATACGAATGGCCTCATTCAGAGCTTGGTACTGCTCTGGTGTTCGGTTGAGTAGCTTGGCTTTCCTGCTAGCATGAAACATCACTCGCTTGAGCGGATAAGCAAAGACAGCGCTTCATCCCCCTAGCTTTAGCCAGGGGCCTTCGCGCATCACTTCCCGGTAAAAAGCCCCCCCTAGAGCTGGGGGGTGAGCAAGCAAGAGCGAGCCCTTTAAGGCAACAGTTCTTCGATAGCCTCCTCCTTGGTGTTGGTGCGGCGGGAGAGGGTGCGGCGGTCGAAGGTCATGTGGATCTCCCGGTTTTGCTCGCCATCGGCAGCCACGGCAAAGATGGGGAAGTCGATGTTGCCATCGGGGAAAGCCATGTGGAAACGGAAGGTGCCATCGGGGTTGAGCTGGATCTTGCGCCCAGCGATGGTGACGGTGGCATCCGGCTCCGTGGCCCCGTAGACGATCAGCTCGGCATCAGCCACCAGCCAGAACTTGCGGGAGCGCCGCGGCAGGACTTCGGAAGCGCCGGAGAACAGCCCCAGGCCCGATCCAGAAGCCATCCAAGGGGCAGCAGGCACTTCGGCCATGGCCATCCCCATCATGCCCACGCCTGACGGGATAATGAACGAGCTGATGGCCTGCTCCGGCACCAGTTGACGGCTGCCCATTTGGTGGCTGCCAAACAGGGATCCCGCCACCCGCATTGCCTCAAAGCCGCCCACCATGTCCAGGAAGGGATCCGCCGTCGCCTCCCGCTGCGGCTCGTCGCCTTTGTAGGCCACCACGCCCATGCCGGCGGCGCTGCGCTTGTAGGGCTCGGTGAGCTGGTAGAGGGTGCGGCCCTGGAGGGGCATCTCAAAGGGCACCGTCAGGAAGTGCTCTTCAAACCAGTCGGAGGGGAAGACCGGCGGCACCATCACTGCTGCTGAGCGGGCCAACATTAGCCAGCGGCCATCTGCCGTCCGGTAGCCAATCTCCACCAAATAGGAGCGGTCGCTCACCGGGATCGGCAGGTACCACTCCCGCGCCAACTCGTCGCAGGGGTACTCCTGCATGCTGTGGGCCGGCTGGCGGTCGAAATCAATATCTGTCACATCGTACAGACGCAGCGCCAACTGCTGGCCGCCCTCGCGGCGCTTGCTTTCCTTGGCTTCGTTGGGGACATCCCAGTAGGCGTAGGCCCACTGGGGATCCCGCGGCAGCAGGACAATGCGGCTTTCGCCATAGCCCCCGGGCAGATCCCCCAGCCCCTTGTCTACATCGGCCAGATCCGGCTTGCTAGCTACTTGGCCGACATACTTCGTCCCGGTAACCGACTCTTGCCCGCTGGGCTCCGGCATCGCATCGATGGGGCGGCCAGTTTTGGCTTGGGCTTCCCGAATGGCCTCGATAAGCTGCTCTTTGGTCATGCGGCTGTACTTGGGGATTTGATAGCGGGCAGCTTCTTCCCGCAACTGCCGGATGGTCATTTCTTCCAATGGGATCCGCTCTGGTGGCATGGTCAGGGTCTCCTGTCTTCGACAACTCAGGCTTTGTGCAATGCTCCAGCTTCTCACCCAAAGGCCGATCCCAGCTTGTGGCTCAGTACAGCCTTGAACCTACTGGCGTGACGGCCTGCTTTGTGCTTTCCAACCCCTGATGACTCCAGGTCGGGATCAACGGGGATCGCAAAGAATGATGAACACATGTTTGCGTATTTTTGCCTGGCGGTCAAGAGCTTGGGGATCGCTGGGGATCAACGCCTGGCTTTCCCAGCCATCTTGACCCAGGGATCCCTCCGCAGGGGAGAAAAAGCCAAAGGGAGGACTGCGCGGGATCCCCTGCCGAACCAGCCCTGCCTGGGTAGCATGGGGGAAGGGTGGGCGGCTGCAGAGCAAACCACAGGTTTTCAGGCCGTGAGGTGGGGGCATGAGGTGGTGGAAAGATAGAACTCAAGGCGCAGGGATCCGAGCGATCTTGGCAGCGCTGGGGATCCTGGTCTGGCCGGGGGAAGCTGTCGAGGCGCAAACGCTGTTTCCTCCCCTTTACCGCCTGCAAGGGGGATCCCCTGCCCCAGCGGTTGAGAAACAACCCTTCCCGGAAGAAACGCCCTGGCGCCTGGTTACTCCCGACCAGGTAGAAGTAGAGTCAGCGGTTTCTAGCGAGAACACAAGCTTGGAAGGGCCGATTTTCGATTTGGACTTGTTGCGCCAGTTCGGCAGCGGGGGCGGTGGCTCGGGTTCTGGCCAGGGAGAAGGGAGCGGGCCCGGCAGCGGCCAGAGCGGGGGGCGCGGCTCCAGCCCTGGCTCGGGGGTGGGCACAGGCCAGGGGCCAGGGGGGGGAGCTGGCCTCGAAGCAGGATCCCAGCGGCAAACCCCGCAGGTAACAGGGCTGATCGTGGATGCCCGCGGCCTGGATTTTCTCCCTAGCCAATCGATGCGCCTTTTGGATCCCGACGGCAACCCAGTTTACCCGCCCCTCAACCTTGGCCAGGATCTCAATGCTGCCTTTGTGGGCAGCGAGGGCACTGCCGCCTATACCACCTCAGAAGAGCAGGCCCGCTCGCTGGTCAACCGCATTGGGGAACGGCCCCACCGCATCCGCGCCATGCGCACCCTAGGCTACGACCTGGTGATCTCTGCCGAAGACGCCTTCAACCTGCGCCAGATGAACGCCAGCGATGGCTTTCTGGATCGCTTTGCTGTGGTAGTCATCTGGGATGGCAGCCAGGCCAGCCGGCCTTGAGTAGCCCTGGGGAGGGGATGGTAGCTTAACAAAAGTGCTCCGCCCTACGGACGCAAACAGCTTTTTCTGGGGATCCCAACCCTATGCAACGGTTTGCCAACCAACCCCTGCGGGAACGACCCCATCTAGCGGTATTTTCTTCCAGCAAGGTGGGCAACTTTGTGGTCACCATCCCCCTCCTGCGGGGCCTCAAGGAAAAATACCCCGGCTGTGTGCTGGATTTTTTTGGCAGCGAGATTACCCGCGACTTTGAGCTCCACTGCCCCTACATCGACTTCAGCTTCCCCCTCTACAGCCGCCGCCCCGATTACCTCGAGGCCCT
>NZ_JANSJN010000114.1:0-2904 GCF_047462555.1 Synechococcus sp. B60.1 | reverse complement strand
AGCAACTACATTGCCGAGATCTTCTGCCGCCTGGCTTATGTGGAAACAGATTTTTTCCGCCTAGAGCTGCCCAGCCGGGATCCCGATTTTCCCGTGCCGGAAGTTCTGGTGCACATCACCACCACCCGCCGCGCCAAGATGTGGCCCTTGGAGTACTGGCGCCAGGTGATCCAGTGGTGCCGGGGGCAGGGCCTGCAGGTGGGGCTAATCGGCAGTGCCCCGGAGCTGCAGCGATCCCTCTACCACGGTGACGGTGAAGAGCAACTGGTGGCTGAAACAGGGATGATTGACCTGCGGGGCAAAACCAGCTTGATCGAATTGGCCGGAGCCCTGAAGCGGGCGCGGGTCTGTATCTCCGTGGACGCGGGGCCGATGCACATTGCAGCGGCTGTGGGCTGCCCCACCATTGCTCTGTTTGGCAACGATGCCGATGGCGATGGAGCTAGCCCAGTGCGGCTGTGGGCGCCTCGCCTGCCCCATGTTTACGTTACCCAAACTTCCTATAAATGCCGGGTCTGCGTGGAAAACAAGTTCAAAAACGAAACCTGCCTGGTGGAGGGCCACCCCTGCATGGCCCACCTCCGGCCAGAAACAGTCATCGGCTACCTGCAGGAGATTCTAAATCTGAAGAAGACGTAGGACTTCCAGCCGATCTCTTCCCTCACCCCCATCCCCTCTCCCTTTGGGAGAGGGGAGCTACAGAGCGAGGGGACAACTGTTGTTCATGGCTATTCGAGATGGCCATAGTTCCCAGGGATCCCCGTCTTTTTCCCTGCTGACCAGGGGGGTGGCAGAGAGGGCCCAGGAGCGCCGGTCGGATCCCTGACAGTCCGCTTAGGCTGAGAGTTCGAGGCTGAAAACTCTGTGCCTAAACCGTTTGGGTGTGAGCTGTAACGTTGAGAACGCGCAAGTGGGCCGGTTTGCGGAGGGGGGCCAAATGAGAGCCTGGCAAGGGGTTGCCCTGAAGCTGCTGGCCACCTTTTGCTTTGCCTGTTTGGGGGCGATCATCCGGCTCAACACGCCCGCCCTGCACCCTTTTGAAATTGTGTTCTTGCGCAACCTATTTGGGTTACTTGCCCTGGTGCCACTGCTTTTGCGAGCAGGGATCCACTCTCTGCGCACCGCCAAGATGGGCTTCTACCTCCTGCGCTCGGCAATCAGCACCTTGGGGATGCTGCTTTCCTTCTGGGCAGCCAGCCTGTTGCCTTTGGCGGAAGCAACGGCGCTGAGCTTTGTCCAGCTTTTGTTTGCCAGCCTCATGGCGGTCTGGGTGTTGGGCGAACAGATGCGTCCCTCCCGCTGGCTGGGGTTGGGCCTGGGGTTTGCCGGGGCCTTGGTGATGCTAAGGCCGGGCTTTCGGGAGCTCTCCTTAGGGACAGGACTAGCTTTGGCGGCGGCAGCCCTCTTTGCCTGGGTAACCATTATGCTCAAGATCCTCGCCCGCACCGAGTCCAGCCTCACCATTACCGCCTACATGGGCCTGTTGCAGACTCCCCTTTCCTTCTTGGCTGCTGTTTGGGTTTGGAGCTGGCCTTCGCCGGAGCAGTGGCTGTGGATGGCAACCATGGGGCTGCTGGGCAGCCTGGGCCAGGTGGCCCTCACCCAAGCTTACAAGCTGGCCGAGGTGACCATGCTGCTGCCTCTTGATTTTTTCCGCCTCCTCTGGGCTAGCCTGCTCGGGTTCTGGGTCTTTGCCGAGATCCCGGATGGGTGGACTTGGATGGGCGGAGCCTTGGTCTTGGCAGGCGCCACCTCTGGGGCCTACAGGGAAGCCCGGCTGCAGAGGGCCCAAACCCCGGCCTGGACTGGCAAAGTTGGAAAGCGGGAAGATCTCTAGGCCAGCCTAGAGCCGCGGCAGAACGGGACTGGAGCTGGTCAGGTCGGTGGTGGTGAGGGCCACCAGCAGGGCTTCTGGGCTGACGGGGAAGGGCAGGTGGTGGATATCTGAGCCTGGCTGGCAGGCCACTTGGGCTGCGTGCAGCAGCTCGGCGGATCCCAGGTGATCCAGGTGGAGATCCCGCAAGTTAAGGGGCAGCCCCACCTGGCGGTAGAACTCCAGTAGCTGGGTGCGGGCGGCCAGCGCCAACTGGCTTCCCTGCAGGATCTCCTCCAGGCGAAGCTGGGCCAAGATGCCAAAAGCCACTTTCTCGCCGTGCAGGGTGGCCCGGTGGCCCACCAGATGAGTAAGACCGTTGTGGACAGCATGGGCGGCCACGGTGCGACACTTGGCTCCTCCCATGCCGCCGACAATCCCCGCTAGGCAAATGCAGGCGTCCACCACCTGCCTCCAAGCAGTCCCACCTGGCTCCCGCAGGGCCGCCACCGATTTTTGCAAGAGCAAATCCCGTAAGACGCGGGCCTGCTGCACAGCGCCGATCACCAGGGCATCTTCTGAACTGCCGCTGCTCACAGAAGACTCGTACCACTTGGCCAAGGCATCTCCGATCCCGGCCACCAGAGTGCGTGCTGGTGCTTGCAGAATCAAGTCATAGTCCAGGATCAAAGCAGCGGGAGCCTGATCCAGGGCCACATCCCGCTGAAAAGCTCCGGCCTCCGAGTAGATGTTGGACAGGGCGCTCCAGGCGGCACAGGTGGCAGCAGAGGTGGGCACTGTTACCACCGGGATCCCCAACCGGTGGGCCACCAACTTGGCCGTATCCAACGCCTTGCCGCCCCCCACCCCCAAAATGCCGGTTACGGATTCTGCTGTGGCCAGAGCCTGGAGACGAGCCAGCTCCGATTCGGTGCAATCGACGCCATAGGTGCTCCAGTAAACCTGAACGGCGGGATCCCGCTCCAGATTGCGCTTCAGGGGCAGTTCAGCCACAGCTAGCGATCGCTCCCCCCCGATCACCAACACGCGGGATCCCAGGATCGTCAGGGGGACGGCCTCGAGAATGCCGC
>NZ_JANSJN010000113.1:0-8765 GCF_047462555.1 Synechococcus sp. B60.1 | reverse complement strand
CGCACCTGCTTGCCCCCCTGCCGGTAGGTTTTCTGGAGGTGGTGGGCTTCGAGAACTTTCATGACTTTTTTATTTCTTTTATGTCTTTGCTGAGAGAGATACAAGGAAAGGAATCGCTTTCAAGAAGAATGGCGTCAACACCTCTAAGAATAGGCAGCCGAGAACTTCCCTGGCTAACCCTATCTGGGCAGCAAGACAGCGGCAGGGATCCCAGCCAGCCAGGAGATGAACCCGAACTAGAGCCGCGCAGGCCTTGGCCGGGGATCCCATCGGTTTGCTGCGCCTGCTGGGAAAACGATTGCCTACGATCTAGACCCCTCTTGTCGAGGCGGGGGATCCCGCCCTGGTCTTGTTACAGAAATTTAGAATCGTTACAATAGTTAGCATCTTTGCATTGCAGGTTTCATCTTATGGCACTCACTCAGCGCTTTCCCGTGCTGTTTGTCTCAGTTTTGCGTCACGACAGCGTAGCCCCGCGCTGGTCTCAAGTGGCGTGGACTGTCTTGCGGGTGGTGGCAGGGCTATTCATGATTCACAACGGCCTCGACAAACTGGCTGATATCGAGGGGTTTGCAACGGCTTATGTAGAAGTGATCGGGTTGCCTTTCCCGATCTTTTTTGCTTATGTAGCTGCCTATACTGAACTGATTGCAGCTCCGCTGGTGGCAGTGGGTTTGTTGACCCGCGCGGCGGCGTTGGGTTTGTTCGCCACGATGGCGGTGGCCATGTTCCACCACATCAAGGTGGCCGGCTTCAGCGTTCCTTATCTGGAGCTATCGGCTATCTACGCGGCCATCTTCTTGGCCTTTGCGGTGAATGGCGGCGGCTGGTTCTCTTTGGATCAGCTCTTGGCGAACGGTATTGAGGCGGGGCTGAACCGCTCCAGCCGACAAAAGTTGGAGAGCCTGGAGTCTTCGTTGCAGGCCACTGAGAAGGTAATTGCGCTGGGGGATCAAGAGGCTGAAGCCGCCGAAACCCCTCGCTCCTGAGGGAGAGGGGCCGGGGGTGAGGGCTAAAGGCGGCTGGCGGCTCGCTCCATCAGGCGTTGGTGGGTGGAGCGCACCGGCTCTCCCGGCTTAGGCTGCCGCTGCACATAGGTGCCATCGGGGCGCAGCTCCCAAGCTTGCCGGTTATCCGTCAGACAAATCTCCAAGATCGCCTTCAGCTCTTGCTGCAACAGGGGATCCTCTACAGGGGTCACCACCTCGACGCGGCGATCCAGGTTGCGGGTCATGTAGTCGGCGCTGCCGATGAAGTACTCTTCCTGGCCGTCGTTGTAGAAGTAGAAGATGCGGGAGTGCTCCAAAAAGCGCCCGATGATGCTGATAACGCGGATGCGCTCGCTTAGGCCCGGGATCCCTGGTTTTAGGCAGCACATGCCGCGCACAATGAGATCAATCTCCACCCCTGCCTGGCTAGCCTCGTAGAGCACTTGGATCATGCGTGGGTCGGTGAGGGAGTTGACCTTGACGATGATGCGCCCTTGGCGTCCTGCCTGGGCATGGCGCATCTCTCGCCGGATCAAGGCTTCCATGCCCTGGCGCAAGGTACGGGGGGCCACCAGCAGCTTGCGGAAGTGCCGCTGCCGCGAGTAGCCAGTTAGCAGGTTAAACAACTCGGTTACATCGTTGCAGAGGGTCTCGTTGCAGGTAAACAGGCCCAGATCAGTGTAGATACGGGCGGTCTTGGGGTTGTAGTTGCCGGTGCCGATGTGGACATAGCGCCGCAGGGATCCCCCCTCTTCCCGCACCACCAGGGCCAACTTGCAGTGGATCTTCAGCCCTGGCAGGCCATAGGCCACGTGCACCCCGGCTTTTTCCAGCTTCTTGGCCCAGAGGATGTTGTTTTCTTCGTCGAAACGGGCCTTCAGCTCCACCAGAGCGGCCACCTGCTTGCCGTTTTCGGCAGCCTGGATGAGGGATCCCACCACCGACGAATCGCCAGAGGTGCGGTAGAGGGTTTGCTTAATGGTGAGCACCTGCGGATCGTTGGCCGCCTCCTCCAGAAACCGTTCCACACTGGCAGCAAAGGAGTCGTAGGGGTGATGCACCAGCAGATCCCCTTCCCGGATGACGGAGAAGATATCCACCGGCTCGTCGCTGACCGAGGCAGTACGCAAGCGGGGAGGAGTGACGGGCCCCCAAGGGGGATCCTTTAAATCGGGCCGGTTTAGGTTGAGAAACGCCATCAGCCCCCCCATGTTGAGGAGCCCATCCACCTCGTAGACAGAGTCAGCATCCAGATGCAGCTCTTCGCAGAGCCGCTGTCGAATGGCAGACGGCATGGACTTGGCAATCTCCATGCGCACCACCGAGCCGAAGCGGCGCTTGCGCAGCTCTTCTTGAATGGCCGCGAGCAGATCGTCGGCTTCGTCCTCTTGGATTTTCAGATCGGCACCGCGGGTGATGCGGAAGGGGTAGTACTCCAGCACTTCCATGCCCACGAACAGCGCCTCCAGATGGTGGGCAATCACCTGCTCCAGCGGCACAAAGCTCACCCCGTCCCGCAGCGGCACAAAGCGAGGCAGGGTGCTGGGCACCTTGATGCGGGCAAAGTGTTCCCTGCCGGTTTCCGGATCCCGCACCACCACCGCCAAGCTGAGGCTGAGGTTGGAGATGTAGGGGAAAGGATGGCCCGGATCCACCGCCAAGGGAGTGAGCACAGGAAACAACCGTTGGTCGAAATACTCCCGCAGCTCCTGCCGCTCCGGCTCGGCCAGCTCAGAAAAATCGCGGATGTGAATGCCTTGTTCCGCCAGCTTAGGCACCAATTCCTGCCGAAAACACTCGTGTACCTTTTGAATCAGGGGGCGCAGGTGCTGGGAAATCTGCCGCAACTGCTGCTGCGGCGTGAGGCCATCGGGGGTCGGCAGCAGCACGCCTGTTTCCAACTGACGGCGGATCACCGCCACCCGCACCATAAAGAACTCGTCCAGGTTGCTTTCGAAAATAGCGAGGAACTTCAGCCGCTCCAAGAGGGGGGTGCGCTCGTCCAGGGCCTCGTGCAAAACCCGGGCGTTGAACTCAATCCAGCTCAGCTCCCGGTTGAAGTAGTGCTCCGGCAAGGCATAGCCCTCCTGGATGGGCGCAGTCGAGATCCCTGGCTGGCCGGCATTCGGGGGGCAACCTGTCGCATCGGGGTTGCGGGGCGACAAGGAGGAGTCCGTTTCCTTGGGGCGCGGAGTCATGGTGGCCGAGATCTGGGTTGTCTCAAAGCGTCAACAACGGCTGGAGCCGACCCAATCCTATCCTGCTGGGTTCTGCTTGGAGGAGGCGGAAGTGTCCAAAACAGGCTTGGGCGGGCGTTCTGGCAACAGCCCTTGGGAGCGGGTAAGCAGAATTACCTGCAGCAGGATCCCGATCAACAAAATGCGCAAGGGACCGGCCCGGGTGGCCCACTGGGGCGGCAGACGGTTGGTCAACCACTCGCTGCCCGACCACACCCCCCAAATGGCCAGCACCCCCAGCAGGGCGCCGCGATTGTTGCCGCTGCCCCCCGCGATCAACATCACCCAGACGATAAAGGTGGCAAACTCCGGCTGGAAGGCTTCCGGGCTGATGAAATTGACAAAGTGGGCATAGAGCGCCCCCGCCAGCCCCATCAGCATGGATCCCAGCACAAACGCCTGCAGGCGAAACTGGAGGACATCTTTGCCGGCGGCCAGGGTTGCCGGCTCATCCTCGCGGATGGCCCGCAGCACCCGTCCCCAGGGGGAGCGATAGGCCCGCTCACTCAGCCAGTAAACCACCGCCAAGACCAGCAGCACCAAGCCCAAGTAGAGCAGTGTATCCTGCCCTGGGATCCAGCCGCGAAAGGGGCGCGGAATGCGGGTGATGCCGCGCACCCCGTTGGTCAGCCAGCCCTCGTTCCTCAGGATTTGGCTGATGATCTCGGCAATGCCGATGGTGGCAATAGCCAAATAGTCGGAGCGCAGCTTCAGGGTGATCAAGCCAATCAAGAAGGCGATCGCACCGGCGGCGGCTACTGCTATGGCAAAGCCCACCCAGAACGGCAGATTGAACCCGCCCAGATGTTCAGGGGTGGGCGGCGTCGTGGCTATGGCGCTGGCGTAGGCCCCCACAGCAAAAAAGGCCCCCACGCCGATGTTGAACATGCCGGCATAGCCCCACTGGATATTGAGGCCCAGCACCAGCACGCCGTAGATCCCCACCAAAACCAAAAAGAAGATGGCGTAGCTCAACATCAGGCCCGCCCCCCCAATAGCCCTGTGGGCCGGAAGATCAGCATCAGCACCAAAATGGCGAAGGCTACCCCTGTTTTGTAAGCCGGATTGATCGCTAAAGTCGAGAACTCCTCCGCCAGGCCAATTACCAGCCCCCCAGCAATGGCTCCATAGGGACGGCCAATGCCGCCGAGAATGGCCGCCGCAAAAACGGGCAACAACAGCCGCCAGCCCATGGTGGGGTGCAGCCGCGTATCCAGGCCCAGGAAGATGCCCGCCACACAGGCCAAGGCGGCGCCGATGGCCCAAGTCCAGAGGATGATCCGCTCCGTCTCAATGCCGGTCACCTTGGCCAAGTCAAAATTGTCGGCCATGGCCCGCATCGCTTTGCCCACCCGCGTGCGCTGCAAAAACAGGTGCAGAGCCACCACCAGCAAGGCCGTTCCCACCAGAATCACCACCCAATCCGGCTTGATGCGCAGCCCCCCCAACTGCCAGGGCAACTGAATGCCGCTGCGGTACACCTGGTTGTTGGGCCCCCAGACGATCTGCACCAAGCTGCGCAAGATCAGGGCCGTGCCAAAAGAAGAAATGAGCAAAATCACCGGTGCTTCCCGGCGCAGGCGGCGATAGATCAGTTGGTCGATCCCCACCGCGCAAAGTGCCGTCGCCAAGGCCGCCGGGATCCAGCTCACCCCAATCGGCCAACCCAACCCGACAAACGTTAGAGCAAAATAGGCCCCCAAGGTCATCAGATCCCCATGGGCAAAGTTGGCAAAACGCAAAATGCCGAACGTCAGCGACACCCCGATCGCCCCTAGGGCGTAGATGCTGCCCAGGACGAGGCCGTAGATAAAAAGCTGCAACAGTTGGGCCACCCTTGCCCCCGCAATACTCTGCCCTGATGATGCCACGGGTTTGCCGAGAGCGGGATCCCATCCGGCCCAGCGGCAGGGTAGAGCTAGGGTAGGAGAAAGCGCGCAAGAGAGATCCATGCAGCCCAACTCTTCCCGGATCCCAGGTTGGCTAGTGGTTTTGGCCCTGCTGAGCGCTGCCTGTGGTGGGCCGGAGCCACCTCCAAGCAGGGATCCCACGCCTGCAGCTCCCGTCTCCACCCCCCAGTTAATCTACGAAGACATCACTCTCACCCAGGCCAAACTTGACGGTGGCCTGCTCTGGCGCTTGCGGGCGCGCCTGGCCGAATACGAGTCCCCCCCAGAAAACGGCTCCACTCCCGTACAGTTGGGATCCGCCCATTTGCAGTCTATCGAGGGAGAGTTTTTCGACGCAGACGATCGCGCCATCCGCCTCCGGGCCGAGCGGGGATCCGCCTATCCTGGCGAGCGGCGGCTGGAATTGACGGGCCAAGTGGTGGTGGAATCGGAGCGGGACAACCTGCGCCTGCAGGCAGAGCGGCTGCAGTGGCTGCCGGAAGAGCGCCTCCTCGAAGCCGAGGGCCAGGTACAGGTGGAGCTGTTGGACGGCCAGGGATCCCTGTGGGGGGATCGTTTGCGCATCGACTTTGGCCAGGCCCAGATGCAACTGGAGAATTGGGATCCAAGCCAACCGGTGCGGGCCAAGTATCGCGATCCGGAGCTGGAGCTGACCGCCAGCCGCTTGCTCTGGAACTTTGGTGCCGGCGAGGTGCAGGCGTTGGGAGCAGTCGAGGTGGATGCCCCCCAGCAAAGGGTGCGCCTCAGCGGCGAGCAATTGCGGGCCCCGCTGCCCCTGACCGAGCTGCGCCTGCTGGGCAACGTGAAAGCCAAAGCCGTTCCCGTTGGCGGAACGGGATCCCTGCAGACCGGCCAAGAGCTGGAAGCCCAAGAGATCCGCTGGCGCATCGGCTCCACCCAACTGCAAGCCCTGGGCAATGTGCGCTACCGCCAGCCTGGACAAGCCCTGACTGTGAGCGGTGACCAAGGGATCCTGGATTGGCAGGCCAACACCGCCCGGATCCAAGGCAACAGCCAAACCCGGCTCACTTTGCCCTAGGAGCCGGCGGCAAAGGGCCAACAAGAGCATGTCAAGATAGTTTAAGAACCGTGTTGGGTGGGTTGTGGTGAGGAGTTCAGCAATGGCAGAGGCTGCCTGGGGGGAACGCCCCAACATTCTGTTGATCGTGCTGGATACCCAGCGGGCGGATCGCCTTTCCTGCTACTGGTCAGAGGAAGAGCGGGCCCGCCAAGTGCCCACCAGCCCCAACCTGGATCGGCTGGCCGCTGAGTCCACCCTCTTCGAGCGGGCCATCGCCCCCGCCCAGTGGACGATCCCCTCCCACGCCTCCCTGTTTACGGGGGAATACCCCAGCACCCACCAAACCGTTCAGGCAGACCTGGAGCTGAGCCCTGCTCTACCCACTCTGGCGGAGCTGTTGAAGCTGGGCGGCTACACCACCGTGGGCTTTTGCAACAACCCCCTGGTCGGGATCCTGAAAAACGGCCTGCGGCGGGGCTTCGACACTTTCTACAACTACGGCGGGGCCCTACCCACCCGCCCTCCCGAAGGCAACCCTCTGCCGGCTCCCCTCAACCGCTGGCTGGCCGCCTACACCCAGTTTTGGCGCCGTCTCTCCTACCCGGTGCAAAATGCCTTTGCCCGCTCCGACACCCTTTTTCAGTTGGCGCTGCACCCCTGGTTTGCCTCCCTCTGGACCCGCCTGATGAACTTTAAGGGCAACACGGCTGCCTCCATCGCCGACCTGAACCGCTACCTGCAGCAGATAGCCCGCCGCCCTGCCGGAGCACCGCCTTTCTTTTGCTTCGTCAACCTAATGGAGCCCCACCTGCCCTACTGGCCGCCGGAGCCCTTTGTGCAGAAATACGCCCCCTACTTCAAGACCAACCGCGAGGCGCGCGACTTTTTGCGCCAGTACAACGCCCAGCCCTACCGCTGGATGGCGCCCCTGCCGCAGCCGCTTTCTCCCCTGCAAGCGCAGGTGCTCAGGGACATCTACGATGCCGAGGTGGCCTACCAGGATCACCTGCTGGGATCCGTCTTCGCCACCCTGCGCCACACCGGCCTGGAGCAGAACACTCTGGTGGCTATCGTCGCGGATCACGGCGAAGGCTTGGGGGAGCACGACTTCGTCGGCCATGCTTTTGTGGTTTACGAAGAGCTGATCCGCGTCCCCCTGATCCTGCATTACCCCGGCTATTTTCCGGCAGGAAAGCGCGTGGCCACCCCCGTTTCCACCCGCCGCCTCTTTCATACTCTCTTGGAAGCTGCCGGCTTCCGCCCCAGCCTTTCTCTAGCCAACGGCGCCCCCCGTATCAGCCTCAAGCTTCGCCGCGAGATCGCCCGCCTCAGCCTGACCCGCACCCTGGCCGGTGAGGATCCGGAGCAGGGGGTGGTGCTCAGCGAGGCCTTCCCGCCCCACCTTCTCCTGCGGGCCATGGAAAACCGCAACGACAGCCTGCTGCAGGCGCGCGCCTGTTACGACACCCGCCGAGCCCTCTACGAAGGGGTGACCAAGCTGATCCAAACCGGAGATCGCCCCAGCCTCTACAACCTGGAGCAGGATCCGGCGGAACTGCGGGATCTGCTCTTGGCCGGGATCCCTTCTCAGCCGGGGGATCCTGAGTTGGGATCCCTTTCTCCACAGGCTTGGCTAGACCGCCTGCGGCAAGGGCTAAGGCAGTGGGTGGAGTGGGCAGAATCGCGCCGGCCCAGCACCGCTCCTCGCCGAGTTGACATGGAAAGCAACGCAGACTTGGTGCGGCGGATGCAAGAGCTGGGCTACCTGGAGTAGGAGCTATTCCAGCTCCCCCTCTTCCCCCCAATGATCCCGCAGGTAGCCGTTGAGATCGTAGGCATCTGTCTCCTCGGGATCCGCCGTCGGCCAGTCCTCGTTCTGCCCACCGATGATGACGCGGGTGAGGCCAATGTATTCTAAGCTGAGGGTGCGCAAGGCGTTGATCAACACATCCAGCGCCAAGGCATCGGCAGTGCCCAGATCAAACCAGCAGCGGGCCCAGTTGTCCTTTTCTTCCAGGGATCCCATGTTGTGCATCAGGGAGGTCAAGGGAGCCGAGTCGCTAGGGTACTCCAAGTAGCTGAGATCCGCCTCGGCCTCTTGGGCCACCAGGCGCTCGGCGTTAAATCCCCCCAACTTGCCTAGCACATACCACGACTCTAGGACTTCCCTGAGGTACTCCAACTCCGCTGGAACCGGCGGCTCCGCAAACTCAAACCAGATCCAGAGATTTCCCGGATCGCACTCGCGAAACTCCACTTGCATGGACGGTTTCTCAGCTAGGCCTAGCCATCGATCTTAGTCTGGCCCAGGTCAGCTAGAAACCGCAGGAGCCCCGCCCTGTACCCCCGTATACGGGGGGAGGGGGGCCAGTCAGGGTCGGGAGGAATGCAGATGACGTATAGTTGCAACATGACCCAAGTTTTAACTATCTCCTGCAAGCTCAAGGTATCTGCTTCGCAAGCCCTAAAGCTAGAGGCAACCTTGTCGGCTTTTGCACAAGCACTCCTTGCGCCAGCGGGGCGGAGGCCTTACTGGGTCAACCAAAACACACCAGAGAAGGTGGTCAACCCAGTCAAGCTTCAATCGCTCTGCTACCGCGAAATTCGT
>NZ_JANSJN010000112.1:0-8906 GCF_047462555.1 Synechococcus sp. B60.1 | reverse complement strand
GAGGGGGGGCAAGAGGCCTGAAAGCCTTGTGGCGCAAGGCATCGAGCGGGTCAACGAAAGAATCGGCCTTTGCGGGATTTGGCGAGGCGCTCGCAAAGCTGCTGATACCGTTTTTGTGTTGCTTTGCCAACACAGCTACGTAAGGGGCCGACAACGGTTTTAAAAAGGATGCTGCATTAGCCAAAAGCCGGCGAAGGACTGGGCCCGGAAATCGCTTTGGATGGCGAGGAAGTGGAGCCCTTGGGCTTGGCGTTGGCGTTGGGCAAAGCCTTCTGCCTCCGCTTGCAGCTTTTCATCTTTTAGTTGCGCAAACAGGTAGCAATCGCTGAGGCCAGCCTCGAACAGCAGCCGTCCCTCCGCCACCGTCAAGTAGGCAGGCTCCATACCGCTCAGCCAGGCTGCTATGGGCAGCGCCCGCCGCGAGGCAATCACCAACCCAGGAATGATGGTGTCGGGCGCCAGGGCCTCCCAGTTTAGGGGGAACAGCTCACCAAATTCCATTGGCCAGGTCTCGGCATCCCGCAGATCCCTGGCCCGCAGGGTAACGAACGCCCAGCGCTCTCCCTGCAACTTGTCCGGCAGGGGAATGGGATCCGGCGGATCCGGCTCCAATGGCGGCTCGGGGCTATAGGTAAATTGGGTTTCCTGGGGGTAAACCTGCTCTGCCCGTTCCCGCATCCAGGCCCGGAGGGCATAGACGCGGCGGCTGGGCAGCATCGGGATCCCAACGGCATTACAGGCCCGTTGCAAAATGGAGCTCATGCGGGCGCGGAAGACGCGAATGGCCGAAGGGGGCTGGGGGGCCATTTCCAAATAGCTGCGCAACTGTTGGGCCACCCAGGTGCTATTGACCTCTTGGTTGCTGCAGTACTGGGCCTGGCGAAACTGACCCGTGGGATCGCACACCAGCAGCTCCCAAACCCGCCGCTCCTGGGCATCCCGCAGCGGGACGGCGTTGAAATCCATCTGCCAGATGGGGCCGCGCATAGGGCCAGAACGAGGTGGTTGAGTGGCCAAGTCTGCCTCCCCTTGGCTACTTGCCGCTGACCTCACCGCCTGAGCAAGTGGAAAAGCGATCCTGGGAAGGATGGGCAGACCTATCCCCCACCAAAGCCCATTCCCGCTCCCCAAAAATGGCGGCAGGGTAGCGGTAGTACTTAAACTCCAGCAGGTTGTAGAAGGGATCCTGCAAAAAGAACGTGCCGTGCTCCAGGGGGGTGCCGACAAAGCGCCAGCGCGGCTCCTGATAGAAAAGCAATCCCCGTGCCTGGGCCTGCTCCGCCAGCGACTGCCAATCTGCTTGGGCAGGGAAAATCAGGCCAAAGTGGCGGGGGTAGATGCCCCGCTGTGGCGTCAGCTCTTCCTGGGTGAGGTGGGCCACTAGTTGATGGCCATAGAGGTTCAAAATAACTGAAACAGGGGTTTCCCGACCGATTTGGCAACCCAAGCCCTCGCCGTAGTAAGTCTTGGCCAAGGCAATATCGGCAACGGGAAAGGCCAGATGAAAGCGGATGGGTTCCATGGGCTCTCTCGCAAAGCAGCCTGCTCGACTCAGGATCCCTGCTCTTTACCAAGTTAGGCGATTTTAGCTCAATTGGCGGGAAGCCCCGCACTGTATGGGTGAATTGTGTTGACTCAAGAGCCAATCAGTGTCGGGATGAAAGCGGTTTGTGCTACAAGTGAGAAGAATATTAAATCTCTGGAGAGTTTCCTGCCGTGGGTGTCACAGTGGCAGCACGCTGAGACCTCCGTACCAACAAGTCTGGGAAGCGTGAAGCCCGTACGCTATCGGCTCGCGCAGCGTGGCGTCAGCCATGGTGTGTTGACTCAACGAAGATGAGTGCCCGGAGTCGTTCTGCTGCAACTGTCCCGCCCGCAGCAGCGCTGCCTGCTCTTGGGTTCAGGCATAAAAGTCGCGCTCGTAAAGCTGCATACTTACTCCCAGCGAAATTTGGCAGTTATTTTTCAGGGTAAAAGTTGGGATCCATTGCCTGCTCAAAAGTGTAGGGGCACCGGTCAGGCAGATCCTGAAGAGAAAGGGGCGTTTCTCTCACCACCAGGAGCAGTCCTTTTCGATAGGCCTTTTCCATCGCTTCAGCTAGGTAAGCTTTGAGGCTAGGGCTCTCCGCAATGAGCTCCTGGATCTCCTGTCGCTGTTCGATGATCGTGGCCTGCCAACTTTTGCCGCGAAGCTGGGGCTGGAACTGCCATTTGAGGAGGTGCCCCAGCAGGATCCCCAAGCGATTGACCAATTCACGGCGCTCTTGCCTGCCCAAAGCCTCGATTTCCTCCGCCAAATGCACGGTGTCTAGCTGCTCCAGCCGGCCCGCCCGCAGCAGCGCTGCCTGCTCCTGAGTCCAGGCATAGAAGTCGCGCTCGTAAAGCTGCATGTCCACCCCCATCTGGGCGCTGCCCGGGTATCAACCAATCCTACTGGCTCTAGGAGAAACAAGTGGCTGGGCGCGGGGAAGCTGGCCTGCCTTTAACTGCCGCTTGAGCCAAGAGTCCGCTAGACTAAAATCTGGACATCCCTTTTGCAACTCTATGGCCGACCCTCTCACCCCTCAGGTTAGCGAGCGCATCTGCAAACACATGAACGAAGACCACGCCGATGCGCTGGCGCTCTATGCCAAAGTCTTCGGCCAAGTGGAAGGGGTGACGCAGGCTCGCATGCAGGCCATTGACTCAGAAGGGATGGACTTGCAGGTAGAGGTAGACGGGGCCCTACGAACCCTGCGCATTCCATTTGATCACCCTCTCAAAGATTCTGAAGATGCCCACCACACCCTGATTGCCATGCTGAAACAGGCCCGTGCTCGCCTCCGGCAAGCCAGTAGCTAATCTGGGCCTGGCAGCAAAAAAGGAGAAGACCCCAGCACCAGCTAGCCAGCCGAGGCCGGCAAGAGACGGGTCTAGTGAGCTTGCTGCAGGAGCAGATCCAACTTGCCCTGGGCCTCAAGGGCATAGAGGTCGTCGCAGCCGCCGATGTGCTGGTTGTTGATGAAAATCTGGGGCACCGAACGGCGCCCGTTGGCCCGCTTAGCCATCTCCGCTCGCGCCGCCTCATCCCCATCAATGGCGTATTCGATGTACTTGACTCCCTTGCGGTCTAGCAGTTGCTTGGCGCGAATGCAAAAAGGGCAAAAACGCCAGGTGTAGATCTCAACAGCCATAGGGAGATAACGAACGCTTTCACATAGCTTAACATTCTTAGTTGGCCTCCTTCCAGTTGTGGCCAATTTGAATATCCACCACCAGCGGTATGGAGAGGGGCACCGCCCCTTCCATTTCTCTTTGAATGAGGGGCTGTAAGTCCTGCCATTCTGAGGGCTCTACTTCAAATACCAGCTCGTCGTGAACCTGCAAAAGTAAACGCGAACGAAAGTTCTGGAGCTTTTCCTGCAGGCGCACCATAGCTACTTTGATAATGTCTGAAGCGGATCCCTGAATGGGGGCATTCACAGCAGCCCGCAGCTCGGCTTGTTTGCGGTAGCCCGATAGCTGAGACAAATTGGGGAAATAGCGGCGGCGACCCAGGATGGTTTCCACATAGCCGTGTTCTTCCACAAAGGCTTCGGTGGCGCGGAGATAGGCAAAAACGCCAGCATAGCGCTCATTAAATCGCTGCAAGAACTGCTTAGCTTCTGCCAGCGATACTCCTGCCGTGCGGGCAAAACGCTGGGCTCCCATGCCATAGATCACGCCATAGTTAATCGTCTTGGCAAGGCGGCGTTCCTCACTGGTTACCTCTTGCTTGTCAAAGAGCAAGCGAGCGGTTAGGGTATGCACATCTTCCCCGGAGCGAAAGCACTCAAGGAGGGTTGGCTCTTGGCTGAGGTGGGCCAGGATGCGCAGCTCAATTTGTGAGTAGTCAGCCGAGGCCAACAGCCATCCCTCCTGGGGAATGAAGGCCTGGCGAATGCGGCGGCTAAACTCGCTGCGGATGGGGATATTTTGCAAATTGGGGTTGGAGGAGCTGAGCCGGCCAGTGGCAGTAACGGTCTGGTTAAAGTTGGTGTGCACCCTGCCTGTATCGCGTCTTACCAGAGCTGGCAGCGCATCCACATAGGTGGATTTGAGCTTGGCCAGGGTGCGGTACTGGAGAATAGTTTCAATAACTGGGTGATCCCCTTCCAGCTTCTCTAAAACAGAAGCGTCGGTGGAGTAGCCGGTAGCTGTCTTGCGAGTTTTTCGGACATCTAGCTTGAGCTTTTCAAAGAGTAGGGATGCCAGTTGTTTGGGAGAGTTGAGGTTAAAGACCTCCCCCACTTGGGCATAGGCCTTTTGCTCCAGGCTTTGTAGCTCTTTTTCCAGCTCCTGAGAAAGCTGCTGAAGAAACTCAGTGTCGATACGGATACCGACCCACTCCATTTCTTCCAAAACATGAGCCAAGGGCAACTCCACCTGGATAAAAAGATTCCAGAGGCGTGGGTCAGTCTGTTGCAGCTTCTCGGTGAGGATAGGCACCAAGCGATAGGCGCAATAGGCATCGGTGCCGCAATATTCTGCCACTTTGGCAATGGGCAGATCGGCAATGGACTTTGCTTTGCCCAGCAACTTTTCGTAGCTGGTGGTGGGCAAATTTAAATAGCCAGCTGCCAAGTCAGCCAAGTTGTGGCTGGCCTCTGGGTTGAGAACGTAGCTGGCCAGCATGGGATCAAATTGGATCCCTTGTAGGCGGATGCCATGGGCGCGAAAAATACTGAGATCATACTTGCAATTTTGCAGGCTTTTGGGCCGATTGGGATCCTCCCAAATGGGCTTTAGGCTCTGCTTAACTAGGTTCCAGTCCAGGTTGGATCCCTGGCGGTGACCAATGGGCAAATAGGCCACATCCCCCTCTGACCAACAGCAGCCAATTCCCACCAGTTGGGCGTCGCGGGGATCCAAACTCGTGGTTTCCGTGTCCCAGGCTACGATCCCAGAACAGGCCAACAGCTCTTGCCGCAACAGCTCCAATTGCTCTGGGGTATCCACAATGCGCACTGCCGGCAGAGAAGGGGCGGGAGCAGCGGGAAAATCAAACCAAAGGGCCTCGTCGTAGGCAGAGCCATCCCTTGCAGCTTCTGGGGAAGCTGTCCTGGCTGCAGTTGCCTGAGGGGGGATCCCGCCCAAGGTAGCCTGGAGTTTCCGCACTTGAGTAATGAAACTGCGAAACTCTAGTTTCTCCAGCAGTGGCAGCACTTCCTCTGGGTCAAAGCCGGTCAACCTCATGCCCTCCCAGTCAGGCACAAGGGGGACGTCGCAGTGAATCCGAGCCAGAAATTGGGAGTGCCGGGCCGCCGTGATCCCTTCCCTAAGGTACTGCTGGACTTTGCCAGGGATCTCCTCCAAATGGTTGAAAATCTCCTCCAAGCTGCCATAGCGCTGCAAGAGCTCTGCCGCTCGCTTGGGGCCAATCCCCTTGACGCCGGGAATGTTGTCGGAGGGGTCACCACAGAGGGCTTTGTAGTCGACCACTTGCCAAGGCCAGATGCCCAATTTCTCTTTGACCTCTTGGGGGCCAAATTCGCTGACGCGATCTTTGCTGTTGAGGTGCAAAACCCTAATTCTTCCCTCGCGGTCAATCAATTGAAACAGGTCCTGGTCACCGCTTAAGATCTGCACTCGATACTTTTGGGGAACAAGCCTACAGAGAGTCCCCAGAATATCGTCGGCCTCAAAGCCGGGCACTGCCAAAATGGGAATGCGCAGCGCCGCCAACACCTGCTGGAGGTTCTCCACATCTTCAAGAAACTCCGGCGGCGTTTCCGGGCGGCCTGCTTTGTAGGTTTCATCAGCCTCGTGGCGAAAGGTGGGCTGCCGGGTATCAAAGGCAACAGCTACATGGGTGGGGGGGTACTTCTCCAGGACCTCCAGCAGCGATTTCAAAAAGCCAAAGCTAACACTCGTCGGGATCCCGGTGGAGGTGCGCAAGCCCCCCTCGCGACTGTGGGCAAAGGCGTAAAAAGCGCGGTAGGCCAAGGAGTGACCATCGACCAAGAGCAGCGTCGGAGTGGGTGCGGCCATCGGCTTAGACCAGGAACTAAGTCCAGCCTAAGGGATCCCGACCTGGACAGGGAGCCGCTCCCTAGGGCCGCCAGGGAAACTGGCGAAAGTTAGGAGGGCGCTTCTCCAAGAAGGCGCGTTTGCCTTCGGCAGCTTCCTCGGTCATGTAGTACAGCAGCGTCGCGTCCCCGGCCAGCTCCTGCAGCCCCATCTGGCCGTCGCAATCGGCGTTGAAGGCGGCCTTGAGGCAGCGGATGGCCAGAGGGCTGTGCTGGAGGATCTCCCGCGCCCAGCGGATCCCTTCTGCCTCCAGTTCCTCCACGGGCACCACCGCATTGACCAGGCCCATCTCTAGCGCCTGGGCGGCCGTGTACTGGCGGCAGAGGAACCAGATTTCGCGCGCCTTTTTTTGCCCCACCACCCGCGCCAAGTAGCTGGCCCCAAAGCCGCCGTCAAAGCTGCCCACCCGCGGCCCGGTTTGGCCAAAGATGGCGTTGTCGGCGGCAATGGTTAGATCGCAGATGAGATGCAAAACATGGCCCCCGCCAATGGCGTAGCCGGCCACCAGCGCAATCACCACTTTGGGGAGGGAGCGGATGATGCGCTGCAGATCCAGGACATTGAGGCGGGGAACGCCTGCCTCGTCCAGGTAGCCGGCCTCTCCCCGCACGCTCTGGTCGCCCCCAGCACAGAAGGCATATTTTCCATCCGTATGCGGCCCGGCGCCCGTCAGGAGCACGACTCCAATATTGGGATCCTCCCGCGCATCCAGAAAGGCATCGATCATCTCGGCAACCGTCTTGGGGCGGAAGGCGTTGCGCTTGTGGGGGCGGTTGATGGTGATCTTGGCAATGCCGTCGTCGGTCTTCTCGTAGAGGATGTCTTCGTAGAGCTTGGCCGTCTGCCACATGGTGTCTTGGGGGTTCCTTTTCTTCGCCAATCCCTGCCCATTATCCGCGCTAACCGTCTGCCTGAACGAGGGATCCCACCAGCCCTTCCAGGGTGTACTCCTGGGCCACCACATCTACCCGCCCCAAGATCTGCCTGCAGGTTGCCGCCGTTTTGGGGCCGATGGCCGCAATCTGCACCGGCGGATCCCAGACTTCAGGGCCCAGCCCGGCCTGGTGGAGGAGATGGGCAAAATGCTGCACGGTTTTGGAGCTGGCAAAGGTGAGGATATCCACCTGGCGCTCCTTGAGGGCAGCCACCACCTGGGGATCCGCCGCTGCCGGACAGGCCGACTGGTAGGCCGCCACCTCCACCACCTCGGCTCCGCGTTGCCGCAGCCCCTGCACCAGCTCCTCCCGTCCTCCGGATTCGACGCGGGGAAAGAGGATGCGCTGCCCCTGCACTGGCTCCGGCCAAATAGGCAGCAGGGCTTCAGCCACAAACTCAGAGGGCAGCAAATCTGGGCGGATGCCGTACTGGGCCAGTACCGCCGCCGTTTTGGATCCCACCACTGCCACTTTCAGAGAGTAAAGAGCCCGGCTATCTCGCCCCTGCTGCTGCAACCGCTCGAAAAAACCCTGCACGCCGTTGGCCGAAGTCAGGAGCAGCCAATCGAACTTCTCCAGGTCAGCAATGGCTGTATCCAAGGGATCCCAGCTTGTAGGCGGCTGGATGACCAGGGCGGGCATTTCCAGCACCCGCGCCCCCTGAGTCTGCAGCAGCTCGCGCAAAGCTGGCGACTGCCCCTCAGCACGGGTGACCAGCACCGTTTTGCCTGCCAAAGGAGCCGGTGGCGGTAACGGTGGGATCCCTGGCAAAAACTCCTGCCGCAGCCGCACCACCTCGCCCACCACCAGCAGGCCAGGCAGCTTTTCTGGCTCCAACCCTTCCCCCTGTTGCAGCTCTGCCAGGGTGCCCACCCAAACCTGCTGCTCCGCCTGCCCCGCCCCCCAGATCACGGCGGCGGCACGCTCCGGCGGGATCCCAGCTTGCCTCAACTGGGCCGCAATCTGCTGCCGCTGCCGGGATCCCATCAAGATCACCAACGTATCCAACTGGGCCAAAGCGCCCCAGGGCAGGGCCTCCAGCTCGTGGGCGGTCAGCACGGCAAAGGCACGGCTCAAGTGCTTATCAGTCAGAGGGATCCCTGCCCACAAAGGGCCGGCCAGGGCCGACGACAAGCCTGGCCAGATCTCAAACGGGCAGCCCGCCTCCCGCAGGGCCTGCACCTCCTCGCGGGCACGGCCAAAGATCAAGGGATCCCCCGCCTTGAGGTGAACCACCTGCTTCCCTTCCCGGCAGCGCTGGATGAGCCAGCGGATGCCCTCCTGCAAGCTCGCTGCTTCGGAACGTCGCCACACCTGCGCCTGGGGGGGCAACTCCGCCAACAAGCGCTCGTCCACCAGCTCATCCACCCAAACGGCCTCAGCCCGCCGCAAGATCTCCAGCGCCCCTTGCGTCAGGCCGTCCCGCCCACCCAGCCCCGCCCCCACCAGATACACCTTGCCCATGCTGCTGCACCCCTTCTCTTGCCCTCTACCTGTTGATCCTGCCGCAAAAGCGGGATCCCGCCTGCTTGGCAACTCTTCCTCCAAGCTGAGGCAAAAACCACCTGCTTGCGAGATACTGAAAGCGTTGCAGTCTGAGGATCCCTGCCCATGGCTAGTGTGACTGCAGAGCTTTGGCCCCGACGGCGCTTTCTGGCCAGTGGAGCTGCTCTAGTGGCAGCAGCAGCGGGATCCCGCCGCTCCAGATCCCGGCCCCTGCGCCTGGTGACCAACTGGTATGCTCAGGCGGAGCATGGCGGCTTCTACCAGGCCCTGGCCCTGGGTATCTACGCCGACTACGGCCTGCAGGTGGAAATCCGCATGGGGGGAACGGCAGTTAACGTGTTGCAACTGCTGGCTGGAGGAGCAGCGGACTTTGTCCTCGGCGGCAGCCCCGACGCCCTGGCGGCTCTGCCGTCAGGG
>NZ_JANSJN010000111.1:5751-8982 GCF_047462555.1 Synechococcus sp. B60.1 | reverse complement strand
CAACAGCAGTTTGGAAGACTGCGGTTTTACCATTAAACTACGCCCGCACAGGCATCTGCCTCTGCCAAGTACCTATACTAGCATTTGCCGCTAGCCTCTTTCTAAGACCACCTCTGCTCAAAGCAGAGAGACGAGATGTTTCTCATCGACGCTGGAGCTGCTTCTTACGTTTCTTCTGCCACTGGCGAAACTCTCTCTCGTAGCGTTCCCCCTCCGTCTGGTAGGCGTTCCAGCCTTTGAGGGAAACTGTCAAGCCCCAGCCCATGAGTATAAACAGCGACCAAGATAGCCCCCCGCCGGAAAGCCAGTCCAGGCCCAGCAGAAAGCTGTTGACAATTGCGTATCGGCCCAGCAACTGGTAAAACTGCCGACGGCGGTAGCGCTGGAACTCGCGATGCTGGTTGTTCAGCTCTTGCCAAGCCTTCCATTCCTGCTCGGCCAAGTCCAGCTCTTGGGGTGAGATCCCCAGTTCGGCGGCCATCTCCTGCAACTGGGCGCGGGTAAACTCGCCCAGGCGCGGCTGGCGGGCAATGGCCCGCTGGAGGATCTGCTGCACGTCTTCTTGGCTGTACCGGGATCCCGACATTGAGTCTACACGCAACTTTACAATTCTTAGTCCAAGTTAGCCAGATCTTGCAGCTCGTTAAGTTCGCCTTGCTGCAGAAGCCAACCGCTAGACTAAACCTAGGCCAGCCCGCCAGGCGCTTTCTCCACGGCTAAGTTACTCCTTGCCAACCGAACTTGCCAATAGGGCTATGACTTCTACCCGCCCTAGATCCCGCCAGAGCCGTCAGAGTCGGACTTCCCTATTGAGCGATCTGCTACAGGCCGTGCCCCATCTGCGCCCGCAGCTTTATTTCAAGTCTTCTCTGGTTGCCCTTAGCCATGCCATCGAGGATCAGGTGTTGCAAGGTCAGGGATCCCCGTGGGTGTTCGCCAATTTTCAAAAGGAGCGCTACTACCGCCAGGAGGCGCGGCGCTACCGTCGCATCAGCGCGGTTGCCCAAGATGTGTTTGTGCTGGCTACCCCCGATGGGGCTCAGGCTGACCTGCCCCCTAACTTTATCCCCCTGGATCCGGAGGATCCACTGGCTCAGGAGTGGCATTTGATCGTTATCGACGCCCACTATGCCACCTGCTTGGTGTGTCGGGAGCGGCCCTGGCAAGGCAGCGATATCGATGCGGCGCGGCAGTTCGACGGCATCTGGTCATTTGAGCGCCTGATCGCCGCCCAGGCGGCTTTGGCTCTGTTGCCGAAGATCCTCGCTTACCGTCCGGATCTGGCTCCTCGCTTGGAGCCGGTTCGCCAGTACCTGGAGGGATCCCCGCAGAATTCCGCCAGCCAACTGAACCCAGGGCCCTTTACAGAGCGGCTGATCACCTATCTTCAGGCAGGCCAATACAAGCTGCAGCGGGCCTATCGCACCATTCAGGCTCAAGAGCGCAAGGAACGCTTGATCAACCGCATCAGCAGCGCCATTCGCCAGTCTTTGCATCCCGGCGATATCCTGACCATTGCGGTGCAGGAATTGGGGCAAGCGGCAGGAGTGGGGCGCTGTTTGATCTACCGCTACGATGGCCAGGTTCCTGCTGTCCAGATCGAGCACGAGTATCACACTCTAACGATGGGCAGCCTCAAGGGATCCCTCTGGCCCGTGCAAAGTAACCCTTTTCTGCAGGAGGCAATGGCCTCAGCACGCCTGGTGTGTTGCGAGGACAGCCAGAAGGATCCGCGTCTGCATTGCCTGCCGGAGCTGTGGCAGCCGGCCCAAATTCGCGCTTGGGTAGCTCTGCCGATTCTCTATCAGGGGCGGTTGCTGGGCCTCTTGGAGCTGCACCACGAACACCCTCGCCGCTGGCAGCCGGCCACTCTGGAGTTGGCAGAAGCCATTGCCAATCAAGTGGGGGTGGCCCTTTTACAGGCAGAAGCCTACCAGCACCTGGAAGAGCTGAATCGCCAATTGCAGGATCTGGATCGGGCCAAGTCGGAGCTGATCGCTGTGATCGGGCACGAGCTGCGCACCCCTTTGTCCACCATTCAAGTGTGTCTGGAGTCGTTGGCCGGCGATCCTCATATGCCCTTGGAGATGCGCCAGGAGATGTTGAATGCGGCTCTGCAAGATGCCGGTCGGCTGCGGGAGTTGGTGCAGGATTTTCTCACCCTCTCCAAGCTGGAAAGTGGTCGCGTTCGCTGGCATATCGAGCCGTTGTCTGCCCAAGAATGCGTGGAGCTGGCCCTGAGCAACGTCAAAGCGCGACGGCGGCACGAGGAGTTACCCACCATCGAGCAGGCGCTGCCCAGACGGCTGCCGATGGTCAAGGCGGATGGGGAATGGCTGGTGGAGGTCTTGCGCAAGCTGTTGGACAATGCCTGCAAGTTTACTCCTCCCAGCGGGCGGATCTGGATCCGGGCAGAGGTGGAGCCATCAGCCGGCGAACCTGGAGAAGCGATGGTGAGATTTACTGTGGCCGACAGTGGACGCGGCATTGAACCGGAGCGCTTACAGGTCATTTTCGAGCGGTTTTACCAGGCAGAGGGATCCCTGCGCCGTTCCGTGGGGGGGACGGGCTTGGGGCTGGCCATCTGCCGGCTGATCATCGAGGCGATGGGGGGGCGCATCTGGGCCGAATCGGGAGGGATCAACCAGGGCAGTGCCTTCCACTTCACCCTGCCGATAGCCAACCCACAAACCCAGAGGCAGCCCTCGATGGCCGCCTGAACCCTAAGAAGTGAAGGTCTGCTGCGCTAACCTGGGATCCCAGCCGGCAAATGCAAATTGCCAATATCCAACAAATCAGGCTGCCGCAAAGCTCTGGCCTAGATCCGTAGCTCCCCTCTCCCAGAGGGAGAGGGGCTGGGGGTGAGGGGTTACTTCCTTTGGGAGAGGGGCTGGGGGTGTTCGCGTTAGCGGCGCGGAGCGCTTGGGATGGCACGCCCTATTGGGAACATAGACTCAGGCAGCGCTCCCGAATCGCCTGGAGGTTAAAGGCCAAGTCCCGGCGGAGGCGCCGTTCCACCAGGCCGACCGGCATGCGACGCGGCGGCTTCACCTGCAGGTGGTAGGTGAGCAAAGTTTGATGGTTCAGCCACTCGGCCAGCTCCCAAAACCCCTCGAAAAGGAGAAAATCCCCTTCCACCTCCTGGAAGCGAAGCTGGTGGGGAAAGATTTCCTCAATGGCCAGCACCACTGCCGCCGAAAAGCGGGCAAATAAAACCTTTTGGGATCCCAC
>NZ_JANSJN010000111.1:0-5651 GCF_047462555.1 Synechococcus sp. B60.1 | reverse complement strand
CGCACTAGGGGAAAAGGGCCTGGAACCAGGCGACGACCACCTGCCACACTTGATCCAGAAGGGCAAAGGGATCCCGCAGCTCCTGCAGCACCTGCCGCGGGCCAATCCTAAAGACCACGTACAGCACGGCCAGGAGAACTACGATCCCCACCGCCGTCCAGATGGCCTCTCGAACCACCCGCACCCAGAAAACCAGCATAAAAATGGCGATGGCCACCGCGGCCACCAGCGGCAATGTCTCCAGTACCATCGGATCCCCCCCGTTTGGCTCAGATGTTTTGGATTTGACCCCACTGTAGCCAGTTTGAACTGAGAATAAGGTGCTCGCAAATGCCCGCTGACAAGGGATCCCATCCCGTAAAATGGGATCACCTCGATGAGCCTTCTTTGCTTGGCTAGACGTATGGACATCATCACCTTTGGCTGGGTTGCTGTTGCTGCTTTCTTTGCCCTTTCCATTGCCTTTGTGGTCTGGGGCCGTAACGGCATGTAGCGGATCCCGCCTGGCCCTGTTGTTGCTAAAAGACTTCGTCCTGCTCTATGGAAATTGACTTGCCCTGGGTTGTCCGCCTCGCCTACGGCAGCATCTTTTTGCTCTTGACGGCTGTCACTGTGGGCGTTGGCTACATCACCTTTATCGACTGGCGGGATCGGCGGCGGCGCAGCGAGGCAGAACGGCAAGCTCGTCGCTCCAAGCGGCGGTAGCTACTGGGGTTCTGGGAGATTCCAAGAAGCCTCGCGATCGGGCCTGTCGTCAACGGTTCTCAGGACAGGAGGGGCCACCCAGGGCAAGAGATCCTCAGGCTGGAGGCAAAAGAGCTCTTGCAGGAGACTCTGGTTGGCTTCCCAGAGAGCTTGTAGGTTGTAGCCAGCGTAGGTGGGCAGAAAATCGGCCAGCTTGCGGTTGGCCTCTCCCAGCAGGATCATGCAGCCGCGGCGGTTGCCGTTTTGCAGGTGGTAGTAGGCTACGGCGGTTTGCAACAGCCCCTGGTAGAAGCGCCGCTCCGGATCTGTTGCCTCCATCCACAGCGCCTCCAGGGTGTCGTGGCAGGCGTAGAACTCCCCCCGGTTGAATTGCGCAACGGCCAGTTGCAGCGCTTCTGGGTGACCATCGCTCATGGGTCTAGGCACAGTTGCGACTCAGGGGCGGCTGCTGCAGGGATCCCTGCGGCAACACCAGGGCAAAGCAGGTCTTACCGTGGCCGCTTTGTACACAGACGCTGCCCCCCAGCCGCTGCATCCACTGCTTAACCAAAGCCAGCCCCAGGCCGGTGCCGCCCCGCTTCCAGGGATCCCCGCTGGGGATGCGGTAGAACTTCTCAAAAATGCGCTCCCACTCGCTGCGGGGGATCTCCACCCCCTCGTTGATAACCCGAATTTGCACTTGTTCAGGGCTGAGGCGGCGCGCCGTCACCGTGATGCGGTGGTGAGGCGGGGTGTACTTGCAGGCGTTGTTGACCAGCTCCTGCACCACCCGCTCCAGACCCACCTGATCCGTCACCACCTTGCCCACCGCTGGGTCAATCTGCCACCGCAACTGTTGCTGATTGGCCTGGGCCCGCTGCACAAAGGGCTGGAGCACAGTGGGCAGCCAGGCGGCCAGGGACACTTCTTCAAGATGAAGGGGTTTGGATCCCTGCTCCAGCCGCTGCAGATCCAGCAGATCGTTGACCAATTCCGCCTCGCGCTCGCACTCCTGCTCCAGGATTTGCAAGTATTGCTCCCGTTTTTGCGGGGTGCGGGCCATTTTCAGCAGTTGGATGGCCATTTTCATGTTGGTGATGGGCGTGCGCAGCTCGTGGGAGACGGTGCTCAAGAAATCATCTTTGAGGCGGTTGAGGCGTTCCAGCTCGCTGATTTGCTGCACCGAGGCCTGGTAGAGACGGGCCTGGCGGATGGCGATGGCACAGTGATCCGCCACCTGCTGCACCACCCGCACCTCCAGCTCATCAAAGCACTCGTCTGCCGGCTTGGCCAACCACAGATCGCCCAACACGGCCTGATCCTCCCGCAGCGGACATACCAGCAGGGTCAGCCCTTCCCGCCGCGGGATCCAGCTTTGCCCCGACAAATGGCACAGTTGCGCCGCTTGCCCCCTTTGCAGTTGCCGGTAGAGATCCGGGTAGTCGGCTAGGGTTAGAGCGATCCCGCCGGCGGGCGGCAGGGCGGCGGTGTATTCGTAGCGCACCGTGGCCTGGCCGGCTTCCGGATCGTAGAGACAGAGATCGCAGCCTTGGATGGACAGCCCCAGAGCCAACTCCTGCACCACTGCCCGCAGGATCTGGGCTTCGTCCAGGGTGGTGCGCACCTGGTCGGTGACCCGCTGCAAGAGGGCATCCATAGCCAGAGAGCGCTGCAGGGCCGCCGTCCGCTCCTGCACCTCCTGCTCCAGACGGGCGTTGAGATCTTGCAACTGCCGGTAGAGCTGGTTTTGCGTGATCGAGAGGGCCAGGTGCACGGCAGCGCGGCTGACGAGCTCCAGCTCTGGGGCCGACCAAGCCTTGGGCTCGTCAATTTTCAGCTCCCGCCAGGCGGCAAAAGAGATCAAGGGCAGTTGTTGACGGGGATCCTCCCAACCTTCCCCTTGGGCAGGCCAGCGGTAGCCGGCCCAGTGGGTCTCTTGGCAGATGGCGCCACGAAACACGCTCAGCCAGCCCACCACCTGCTCGTTCCAAAGCAGCGGCACCGCCAGCAGCCCGCGGATGAGCGTCTGCTGCACCTGCGACCGCAGTTCTGGCCACTTCTCCAATTGCGAAAGCGACCAGGTTCTCACCCCGTTCCCTGCCGACTTGGCTCGTCCCACCTGCTCCTGCAGCCAGGCGTCGTACCCTGCCGGCGGCTGGCTCCCATAGCAGTGGAGAGTCTCCAAGCCCATGAACTGGATGCGCAGCCGCGCCCCGATCCCTTGGAGCTGGGCGGTAAGCTGCTCCAGGACGGTGCTCAGGGTGGTTTCGGGGTGAAGCGGCGAGTACACCAGCGCCGCAATTTGGTTAATCAAGCGTTCCTGCTGCGCCTTCCGCCGCGCCTGCTCCAGCAATTCCGCCTGGGCAATGGCAATCGACACCTGATCCGCCACCAACTGCACCACCTGCAGCTCCTCAGCAGAGTAGGAGCGCGGCTCGGTGTGGTGGGAGACCAAGAGCCCCCACAACTGCTGGTGATGCAGGAGGGGCACCACCAGGGAAGAGGCTACCCCCATGCACCTGAGGTAATGGCCATGGCAGGGATCCACCGGCCGCTGCGGCACCTCTCCCAGAGGCAAAGGCTGGGCCTGGGCAAAGCGGCCCAGGGGCTCCGGCTGGCTGAGGGAGCGGGTTTGGCCCTCCACATCCACGATGACCCGCACCTGGGCCAGGCGAAACAGGTGCCGCGCTTGCTCAGGAATATCCCCCGCCGGAAAAGACAAACCCAGGAGAGAGGGCAGGCGCTCAGCTTGTCGAGCTTCCGCCACCACCGTTCCATGACCTTCCGGGTCGAAGCGGTACACCTTGACCCGATCCGTGCCCAAAAAGGCGCGCACCTCCTCCACCGTTGCCCTCAGGATCTGATCCAGCTCCAGGGATTGCCGGATCTGGTGGGTAATGCGGTTGATGAGGGCATCCCGGCTGGTGCAGGCCGCAGGAGCCAAGTTTTCCGTAGCCATCTCTCCATAAGGAAGCGCAGAAGTATTGGAAGCTACACTCCCTCTTTCACGATAGCGCCCCCTGCCGGGAAGTTACAGAGCCGCAAGGGAAAAGCTTAAGGAATTCAAAAGTTCTCCACTCTCCTTCACAAAGGGGGCTGGGGCAGGCGGAAGAGGCGGGCGGCATTTTGGCTGGTCTGTTGGGCCAGGTCTTCCAAGGGGATCCGCAACAGCTCCGCCAGGGTTTGGGCCACCCGCTGCACATGGGCTGGCTCGTTGCGCTTGCCGCGGAAAGGGGTGGGGGCCAAAAAAGGGCAATCGGTTTCCACCAAAAGCTGGGACAAGGGCACCTCCAAGGCCGACCGGCGCACGGTCTCGGCGTTCTTGAAGGTCACGATGCCGCTAAAGCTGATGAAGCAGCCCAGCTCCACAAAGAGCCGCGTCTCCTCCGGGGATCCGCTCCAGCAGTGCATCACCACCCGCAGCGGCCCCCCAGTGGCCAGGGCCTCCTTGAGGATTTCGTAGGTGGCTGCTGCCGCCTCGCGGCAATGGACGATCAGGGCCAAATCCTGCTCCTGGGCAATGGCAATGTGGGCGCGGAAGGAGGCTTGTTGCCGCTCGATGTCCGCCGGGTCGGACTTGTAAAAATCTAAGCCCGTCTCCCCGATGGCCACCACCCGCGTGTCGCTGGCGGCCAACTGGGCGATCTTTTCGGCCAGATCCGGCTGCCACTGGCGCGCCTCCAGAGGGTGCAGCCCCACCGACAAGAAGACTTCGGGGTACTGGTCGGCAATGGCCTGCAACTGGGGAAATTCCGCTGGCGTTACACAGGAGTGCACCAGTTGCCGGATCCCGGCCTGGCGCCAGCGCTCGGCCACCTGCGGTAGATCTTCTGTAAAGTCGGGATAGTTCAGGTGGACGTGGGTGTCCACCAGGGGGGCAGCGGGCAAGACGGCGGTGCTCAAGGCTCAGCTCCCGAACAAAATGTTGCGGACTCTATCCAATTTTGACACTCCCCCGCCGGGAAACCGGTGGCTTTACGCGGCTATTCGTAAAAGCGGTTCTCGGCCCGGTCGGGATCCTAAGGATCCCTTCTTGCCGGCAAGCCTGGGGGAGCAGGATGATCCATGATGATTAAAGAAATCTGACGCTGGAGGTTTGTTATGGCCCGTACTCCCTCGACCATGCTGCCTTTGGGCACCCCGGCCCCTGACTTCAGCCTGCCGGATGTGGTGAGCGGCCAAACCATTTCCCTCTCTACTTTTGCCGACAAGCCCGCTTTGCTGGTGATGTTCATCTGCCAGCACTGCCCCTATGTGAAGCACGTGCAAGAAGAGCTGGCCCGCATCGGCAGAGATTACAAGGATCGCGGCGTCGGCATTGTAGCCATCAGCGCCAACGATGTGGAGAACTACCCCGACGACAGCCCCGAGAACTTGAAGAAGATGGCCGAGACCTTGGGCTTTACCTTCCCCTTCTGCTACGACGAAACCCAAGAGGTGGCCAAAGCCTTTAGCGCTGCCTGCACCCCCGACTTTTTCCTATTTGATGCGGAGCGTAAGCTGGTCTACCGGGGCCAACTGGACGACAGCCGCCCCAGCCTGACGGATGTGCCGGTGACGGGCAAAGACTTGCGGGCGGCACTGGATAACCTGCTGGCGGGCAAGCCCATTGATCCTGACCAAAAGCCCAGCCTCGGCTGCAACATCAAGTGGAAGCCCGGCAACGAGCCCGACTACTTCAAGCAAGCCTAAATCCGCCTGAAGTCGTTGAGTATAACCCAAAGTTGCCGACCAGGGGTACAGCGCCTACCCTCAGAAAAAAGCGGGCAGCGATGTTAAAAAATTGCGCTGGCTCGCTGGTTTAAAGCTGCAGGAAATTGGGCAGGTGCTCCTGCCGTCCAGCAAAGCCGAGGTTGGCAAAGGCAATTCTGGCCATGCTCTAACAGCTACTCCCACTGCCTCTGCTCAAATGGCCAGTGTAGCCCATCAGTAAACTACCCGCTTCTGGCCGCTAAGCGGTACGGAGC
>NZ_JANSJN010000110.1:0-9020 GCF_047462555.1 Synechococcus sp. B60.1 | reverse complement strand
GCCGTGCGCTATGCCTCCCAAAACGGCTACACCTCTGAACAGGCGGCTGCCATTTTGCTGAGTGCCCTGCAGCAGGTAGCTATCCTCGAAGATCGCGTTAAGGATGACTACGACACCACCATGCGCCGCCGCAACCTGGAGTTTTTGGCGCAGCGGGGCCTCGGCTCCGGCACCCTGACCATCAATCCCAAGTACCGCAACAAGGGCCAAGGCCCCAACCCCTACCAAAATCCCTTTCAGCGCTGAGCAGTCGCTGCGAGCTAGGTGGGGAATGACTTCCGACCCTCATCTTCGTTGAGTCAACACAACATGGCTGACGCCACGCTGCGCGAACCGATAGCGTACGGCTTCACGCTTCCCAGACTTGTTGGTACAGAGGTCTCAGCGTGCTGCCACCGTGCAACCCACGGTGGAAACCAGTCAGGGAAGCTCTCCAGAGATTTAACTCAATCTCTTCAACTGAAGCACGAACGGCTTTCATCCCGACACTGATTGGCTCTTGAGTCAACACAATTCACCCATACAGTGCGGGGCTTCCCGCCGATTAAGTTTGAGGAGCACCTAGGCTTGCTTAAGCTTCCTCTTCCAGTTCTTGGATCTCTTCCGTAGGGGTGTGTCCAGTCGCTTTGTCTTCCTCAATCTGAACTGTACCAGTAGGGTTGTAGTACCGGCGCACATCCCACTCAGTAATCCAACGGCGAATAATTGACCGCACGGTAGTTGTGCCGTAAAGAGGAGGGAGCTCAGACAGTGATGGCCGTACCCAATCAGGGTAGGCTTTCTGGTAGAGATCCGCCACCTTGTGCAACATCGCTTGAATGGCCACCTGAGCTTCCGAACAGGAACGGAGGGGGATAGCCCGCCGAATGGCCTCCATGCCGGCCCTTACAGCTTCCTCAGAAACATGCTTCTGGCGCGCCATCTCAGGTGCCTTCTCCCAATCCCCTTTTTCCTGCAAGATAGACTTCTCAAAGTCGCGGGTTACTGCTGCCACTAGAATTAGCGGAGCTGCTTTTAGTTCTTCAGGTAAAGTTTCCTTGCCAAACAAGTGGCCAAGAACGCGGTAGGACTTGACCCGCTGCAGGATGCTGTACTGTGCAATCAGCTCGATCTCATCCACCAAAACCACCAAGCCCCTGAGCCCTATGGCCCGACATAGCTGAGCAGAAAAAGCCAGGCGCTGCCAGTGCAGACTTTCCGCAGGAGGTAGCTTGCCGACGGAGTGAGCCCCTGCCAGACCGTGATCCCGAAGTCTCTGCCGCACCTCTGAGAGCCTCAGGGTGGGTTCACCGGCCCAAAAGCGGACAATAGCATCTAGTTTCTCATCGTCACCCTCTAGCCTTTGGTGTAAAGCTAGAGTAGACGGCCACCAGCCCTCTCCAAATCGCCATTGGTTAACCCAAAGCTGGAACTCCTGGAAAGAAGGCTGTTTGTACTGCAGACGACCTGCAATGCCTTGAAGCCCGCGCTCAGCCATGTCAGGGAGTTCGATTTCGGCAAGGATGCGGGGAATTAGGCGACTAGGATTGCCAAGAGGCAGCTCTTTAGAGATGACAACCAGCGAGGTGGCAAAACCCTGCTTCTTTGCTTTTTCCTGCAGAGTTAGTAGAAGATGAGACTTACCAGTTCCAAAGTCCCCCTTCACGAGCATCCCCCCAGGCTCTAAGCTGGGGGCGTTGCATAATTCCCAAAACTTCTCTTCGACCTCTTGTTGCCAAGAGCCAAGTTCTGCAACTGCAAATGGATTGGGAACACCGTTTCGCAGCGCTTCAATCGCTCGTCGGGCTACAAGTGATGCGCTCATTGAAGTTGAACCATAGTTGTACAAGGATTGGGATAATTGGGAGAATATACCTCGTTCTCAATTCGAGTTTGCAAGGCCCGGTACTTATGGTAGGACAAAAGTTCTGATTCAATAAAGTCTAGAGGAGCCATGAAGATTAGGACTGTTTTCTCAAGCTTACTCTCTGCATCGATAAACTCTCGCAAGGTTTCGTAAAGCTCAATAATTTGCCTACGAGTGAAGATTGGACGTCCATTTTCTCTTCGCTCGTAGTAATGAAACAGACTGACAAGAATTGCTGTCCAACCGAGCTGGCGCGTGAAAAGCCTCAGAAAAGAAAGTAGGATCTCTCGAGAATTTGTCCTATCAATTTTTCGAAAAATAGCTGCCCCACGCACTTGACTAATAGATTTCAGTGTGCCTTTGAGCCACTCCTGAACCGCAAGGCACAAACCTTCTAGAGTGCCTGGACTTTGGAGAGGCTCGTAGATAAGACGGGAAATAGCCTTGCGAAAGTCGAGAGCCAGAGAGTAGTCCTGAAAAATCAGCTTCTTAATTTCTCGCTGGAACTGTATGTTGATCTCGCGGGCCTCAACTTGGTAAAGCTCTGCCAGTTCCTCTAAAGTGCAGTCTTGAAGTTCTGAGCTGGGGGAATATCCAATTTTTCTGAGAATGCTATAGCGCAGTTCTCTGGCAAAAGATTCCCAGTCTACCCTCTGAGCAAGGGCAAACCAAAAATTCTCAATTGAATGTAGATTGATGCGCTCTTCGCTTAGATCAAAAAGCTGAAAAGAAGAAAGAGATAGCTTTTCCTGAAGAGATTTGTAGAGGTGGGAGTAGGAATCTTTTGGGACGACAGCTAGCTTGACGGTTGCACCACCCGCAGGGATGAAGGATCCCAGGTAGTCTTTCTCAAGACAACGCAGCCATAAATCAAGCTGTAGACGACTCTGGGTTTCCCCACTCATAGACGCTCAAACTCCAAAAGATAGTAAATATGTTCCTCACCGCGTTCATCGCGAATGCGATAGCAGCGACCTGAGCGCGTGCCTGTAGATGCAGAGAAGATCAAGCGATAGCCATCCACATTGTTGATTGGGTTTCGATCTAGAAGGTAAAGATGTCGCGTAAATTCTGCTTCTGTGTAGTCTGAGTTATTGAGGTGGAGAACATCGAAGACATCTCGCGCAGCTACACTTATGGAGTTAGGCAGTTGCTCCACACGCTTTCTCAGGTAGCCTGACGCAATTCTTGCTGCCTTCCAAATGAGCTGAAGGACAGCCTGGGGATCAGTCTCTTTGCTCTTGGCGGCTCTTGCTCGCTTGATCGCCTCAGCAATAGCACTGGGCCGCTGGGATCGGAAAATCTTGCGGTCAATACGTACCCCCTCTCTGGCGAAGTGCACTAAGGCAGGAAAGGCCACAAAAATGTTGGGATTCTCGGTAGGAAGCCAGGGCTGGTCTACCCGTTCCCCCACTTCGCGGGCCAGGTCTTCGAGGGAGGAGGTGGACAAAGCTTGCTGGGCTTGTTCAAGAGCTCGCCTCACCAGCTCCACTTGGGAGAGAGCTTTGTTGAGGGCAGAGCCACAGCTTTCTACCTGGCGGTTTACTGCTTGGAGATCTCCCCTTCTGCTAGCAGCTTGGGCACTGCCTACCGCTTTCGTCAATTTCTTAGTTAGCTCAACCAAGCTGGCCAGCTCGCCGTCAAGAGCTTTGAAAGACTCTTCAAACATTTTTCTTCCAATTTTTTGACAAGGTAGCACTGCCAGGGAGTAAGATGCAAGACTCAGCCCCGCTTGGATTGCTCAGGGCATGCGCAGCTCCCCTTCCACCTCCAGGCGGGTGTAGGGGCCGACGGCGAGGAAGCGCTCCCCTAGCATTTCGGCAGCGGCAGGTTGGATCCAGCCCATGCGCTGCAGCAGGTGCAAAGCCAAGGCATATTTGGCCCGCGCGGCCCCATCCTGTACCTTGATGGCCAGGCCCATCCCCTCTCCGACGCGCCCAATGCACTGGATCCCTTCGGCGCCGGACTTGCTGACCAGCTCGCCTTGGGTGGCCCGCATCAATTCTGTGTCGAAACATCCCTGTCCGGCCACCATTTCCGGGTGGTGGGTCATGGCGCGGGCGATGGCCTCCAAGTCGGGCCGCTCGCCGGCAGTCAGTTGGGCAAATAGAGAGGCCAAATGGTTCAGTTGCAGTTGGTAGGTGGGCACGCCGCAGTCATCGCGGGCAAACAAAAACTCTTCCGAGGGCATCTGCAATAGATCCGCCAACTTAGCCCGCACCAGGGCCTGAACGGGGTGTTGCCGCTGGGCGTAGTCCGGCAGGGTCCAGTTCTGGGCGCGGCTTGCTAGCAGCATGCCAGCATGCTTGCCGGAGCAGTTGTGGCACAGGGGGCTGGGCTTGCCGGGTGGGGTGGGGCAGACCAGCAGCTCGGGAGACAGGTCGGCGCGCCAGAGCATGCTGAACACCTGCCGCGCATGGGCCGTGGTGCCCTGATGGGATCCGCACATAATGGCGATATCCTTCTCGCTGAGGCGGTAGCGCTCGCGGATGCCGGTGGAGAGCATGGCCAGCGCTTGGAAGGGTTTGAGCGCAGAACGGGCAAAAACAGGGGTGGTGCTGTTGCCGGCCATGGCCAGGGAGCGCCCGCGGCTATCGGCCACGACCGCTTGGCAATGATGGATAGATTCGGTCAACCCTTCCCGCAAAACATGGATCAACAGTTCGGGGGTGGTGGAACGATTCTCAAATGACATGAAATCCTGGGAAAGGGCCGACGAGTCTGAAAAAAGGATGTGTACTTTAATCAAATCATACGCGCAGATGCGGCGCGAGACGTTGCCGGAACCTTTCTAAGTAGCAAAATAGAACAGTTGCCTCTGGATCCCTGACTTTTGCCATGTCCTCAGCTCCACTGGTGTTTTTGGTTTGTCACGGCAGCCGGGATCCGGAATACCAACAGGCGGCGGCGGATTTGCTGGCCCGCGTGCGGCAGCGGCTGGCTCCTCAGCCGGTGGAGCTGGCCCAGTTGGAAGGTCAGCCCCTGACCTTGGCAGAGCAGATTCACAGACAATTGGCCTCCTGTCTGGATAGAGTCGATGGGCCGGTGGTGCTGCTGTCGCTGTTTATGGGCGGGGGATCCCATGTGGAGGAGGATTTGCCGGCTGCGGTGGAGCAGGTTCAAGCTCGCTGGCCGCGCCTGCAGTTGCTGCTGACGCCCCCCATCGGCCAGCACCCGGCCCTGCTCGATTTGGTGGCGGCTCGCGTGGTTGCGGCGCAGCGGTTGGGGGAACTGACCCACGGCTGGATCCTATTTGGCCATGGCAGCCGCCTGCCGGGATTTGCCGCCCAGCTCCAGGCCGGGATCCAAGCTCTGGAACAGCGCCTGCCCGGAACCCCCATCCACCTGGCTTTTGCCGCCCAGCCCCCGACACTGGAAGCGGCTGTAATCCATTGCCTGCGTCTGAGCCAGTATCGCCTGCGGGTGCTGCCGTTTTTTCTTTTTCCGGGCGGTCTGCTGCGCGCTTTACAAGAACAAGCTCAGCGGCTACAGCGAGAATGGCCCTTGCTGCAGATTACGGTGGAGCCGCCCCTCTGGCGGGATCCCCAGGTGGTACACGCCATCCAGGAGACCCTGCAGACGGCCTGTCTGACCGGGAAGTAGGGTTGGTTGGTCAAAACTGTCCTGTTCCAGCAGAATAGATATTTCCGACAAGCTATTGGGATTTGAGATGGGCAAAGTGTATCTGGTGGGAGCAGGGCCTGGGGATCCGGGACTGCTGACGGTGAAGGGCAAAGCGCTGCTCGCCCATGCGGACGTGGTCATCTACGATGCCCTGGTGGGATCCCCCATTTTGGATCTGATCCCACCCACAGCAGAACGAATCTACGCCGGCAAACACTGCGGCGCCCATACCCTCCCGCAGGAGCAAATCACCGCCTTGCTGATCGAGAAAGCCCAGACGGCAGCCGTGGTGGTGCGCCTCAAGGGCGGGGATCCCTTCATCTTCGGGCGGGGGGGCGAGGAGATGCTGGCGCTGGTGCAGGCCGGGATCCCGGTGGAAGTGGTGCCGGGAATTACGGCGGGCATGGCCGCCAGCGCCTATGCTGGGATCCCACTCACCCATCGCGACCTCAGCTCCTCGGTTGCCTTCGTAACCGGCCATGAGGCGGTAGGGAAATACCGCCCCCAGGTCAATTGGCGTGCCCTAGCCGAGGCCGTCGAAACCTTGGTGATCTACATGGGTATGCACAACCTCGGCCACATCGCCGCCGAATTGTTGGCCGGCGGCAAAGCTCCCGACACCCCCGTTGCCCTGATCCGCTGGGGCACCACGCCGGAGCAAGAGATTCATCTGCTCCGTTTGGAGACTCTAGCCGGTCAGCCCTCGCCTGTAGCACCGCCCGCCATTGTCGTGGTGGGAGCGGTGGTCAATCTGGCCGGCCTGTTGCCCACTCTATGTCCGCTTGCCCCTTCAGAGCCTCAATGAACGCCTTTTTTCGCAAGCTGAGGGCGCTCTTTGCCGCCTACTACGCCTACATGCTGGAGTACCGGGCGGAGCTGATCCTGTGGGTGTTGGCCGGATCCCTGCCCTTGATCATGATGGGGCTCTGGAGCGAAGCCGCCCGTTCAGGAGATTTCTCGCTCTCTTCCCTGGAGTTCAGCCGCTATTTTCTGGCCGTGTTCCTGGTGCGCCAGTTCAGCATCACCTGGGTGATCTGGGACTTTGAGCGGGAGGTCGTCGAAGGCAAGTTATCGCCGCGTCTGTTGCAGCCTCTGGATCCCGCTTGGCACCACGTCGCCAGCCACCTGATGGAGCGCCTGGCCCGTCTCCCCTTTACCATAGCTTTGATTGCCTTCTTTTTCCTGCTCTACCCCCGTGCTTTTTGGATCCCGTCTTGGCAACAGGTGGCACTGGGATCCCTGGCCATTCTGTTGGCTTTTGCCCTGCGCTTTCTTATGCAGTACACCCTGGCGCTGCTGGCCTTTTGGGTGGAGCGAATATCGGCTCTGGAGCAGCTTCATTTCTTGGTGTACCTGTTTTTGTCGGGGGTGATCGCCCCTCTGGAGGTGTTTCCACCGGCGGTGCGCCAGGTCTTGGCCTGGACGCCCTTTCCCTACTTGGTACATTTTCCCGCCGGCCTCTGGGTGGGGATCCCACAAGATATCCCGCGCGGTTTTGGCATGGGCCTGGCCTGGCTGGGGCTGTTTTGGCTGGTCAACCGCTGGCTGTGGCGCAAGGGTTTGCAACGCTACTCCGGGATGGGAGCCTAAACAAACCTATTTCCCAGTCCGCCTGAGCCGGCAGCAAGACTGCTTCTGGAACGACTATTATGGGGCAGGGGTTAGTTGATCGCCAGCATCCTATCTGGACTTAAACTTGCGGCAAGAGGTGAATAGCGCCCTCAGATCATCTCTTTAGTCATTCCTCAACAGCCTCTCCCCCTAGTCATCATGAAGCGCGTATTGGTCGTAGATGACGATCCCCTCTCTTTAAAGGTGCTGAGCCGCCACTTGACTCAGCACGGCTATCGGGTTTGTACGGGCGCTTCGGGTGTAGAAGGGCTGCGCCTGTTTGCCCAAGAGCAGCCGGATGTGGTGGTGTCGGATGTGGTGATGCCGGAAATGGATGGCTTCGAGTTTTGCCGGCAACTGCGCCAACAGCGGGGCGGCGAACTCGTCCCCTTTATCTTCCTCTCCTCTCGCAGTGAGCTGGACGACCGTGTTCAGGGCTACGAGTGGGGAGCCGATGACTACATCATCAAGCCCTTCGAGCCGCTGGAGTTGGTGGCCAAAATCGAGGCGCAAATCGAACGAGCCCGCCGCACCCAGTTGGAGATTCTGCGCCTGATCCAGCAGCAGACCCAGGCCAAATCCGAAGCCGCCCCCCGCTCCAGCTTAGCCGAGCTTCCCCTCACCCCCGCCGAAGAGCGGGTGTTCCGGGAAGTGATCCGCGGCCTCACCAACAAGCAAATCGGCGAGAAGCTGTTCATTAGCCCGCGCACTGTGCAAACTCACCTGACCAACATCCTCAGCAAGCTTTCTCTGGAAAATCGCTCGCAACTGGTGCGCTTTGCCTACGAACGGGGCTACGTCCCCCAGGAAGAGTCGGGCGACAAAAAATAGGCTGGGAGAGAGAGGGATCCCTCCTAGGCCAGGTGGAGTCTCAAGACGGCAGGCGTTGCCCTGCGCACCCGGCAGGGAATTCGCTCCCTGCCTAAGCGAACAAATGCCTCGTAGCGGTGGCAGCCAGAGAACCCGTAGTACTCTCCCTCCACTTCCAAAACCTCGATCGGCTCCTGCAGGCCGATGGCTTCGATGGAAGCCATCAACGCCTGCACTTTCTCCGGATCCGTCTGCCGCGGCAAGGGGCGACGAATTTGGGCCAGGGGAATCTCGCGAATGTGCGCCATGGTGAATTTTCTCCCTAGGTAAGCTTCTTAATCATACTCGTTATGACTTTGCTCTAGCAAGACTTGCAGAGGGAGTGGATTCTCAGGGCAGAGCATGGCAGGATAGCACCATTCCTCACTGCCCTTTCGCTCAGGAGCCAACTTAGCCATGTGGCAACTCCTCCAAGCTTTCTGGGGAAAGATCGCCGGCCAGGCTCCCCCCGTACCCCCTGGCAAGGTCCCACAAACCTCCCCTGGCGAGATGCCGCTGCAGCCACCTTCTCCCCGCCCAGCAGAAGCCTCTCAGCCCACGCCGGAACCTTCCACTCCAGCAGTGGCTGGGCAAGGTGGGGAAGCGGCGGTGGTGATCACTGCTCAGGAGCAATCCCCGGACTCTGATGCAGTGGAATTTCTCCTGGGCACCTCTACAGCCAAAAGCATCGGCAGCTTCTGGGCCATGGCCGATACGGGATCCCGGATTTCCCGCATTGCTTCCGCCACCGACAGTGGCCGTGCAGTCAGTTCTATTGCAATTCTCACTAGACTCTCCAGACCAGGCCTTGGCTGAGACCTGGGATCCCTGACCAGATGTCTCATCTTGCCATGGCTGCTGTTGCTCCCTGGCTGGGGTCAACGGCTGTCAGCGCCGGTTTGGAGAAGGTTGCAACACACAGCAGAGTAGCTTGGTAGTCCCGTACTCAGCGCTCGGCGCCGCTAGCGCGAGTAGTGCGGGGCGGAAAAGCCTTAGAGCAGTTTTAGCTGCTGTTCAACGTAAGGCGCGGGATTCCCCACCCGGGTGGGGAGGGATAGCGCCTCCTGACTGATTCTGGATATATCGCTTC
>NZ_JANSJN010000109.1:0-9099 GCF_047462555.1 Synechococcus sp. B60.1 | reverse complement strand
GCCACGCCTGCTGGAGAGCTGGTGCCCACCGAGGCCGAACTGGAGCGGCAAAGGGCTGAACAAGAACGGCAACGAGCTGAGCAGGCCGAACAGCGGGCGGAGCGCCTGGCCCAAAAGCTGCGAGAACTGGGGGTGGATCTCGATGTAGTGATGGACAAGTAAGTTAGAGGAGCAGTTTAGAGTCTGCCTTACCAGGCTGGTCGTTGGTTGGCTAAATAAACTGCTCCTACCGAAGAGGCTCTATCAATGGATTATGAAGGATGTTCTTCTTGTTTAAGTAGCAAAGCGTTCCTCGATGTGCGTCAAATATATTTCCCCTACAGAGAACATGGGTGGTACTCAGAATTTGATCGATTATTCGCCTATCTTCCTCTGAATGAAACTCTAAGTATATTATCTTAACGTCAGCTAACATCTCAAAGAGATCCTTCAGTATTTGGGTCTCACAGCCTTCCGTGTCTATCTTGAGGATATCAATTTTTGCAATGCCAATGCTCTTTAAAAATGAGCTCGCCTTTACAAAACGGACAATTCTTGGGAAAGCAGTGTCTCGATTTTTGTATACAGAGCTATGGGAAGGTGTTATGAGACTACTGTAAAAAACTTTGTCAATGTCATCGCTGTATAAGCCGAATGGGTACAAATCGCAGTTCCCTATTGTGACACTGTTTAGCTTTAACAAGTGGAAGGCCAATGAATCAGGCTCAAAACAAAGAATCTTGGCATTTGGGTACAATGCTCGAAAGTAAGTGCTGGCAATACCAATGTTTGCTCCTACGTCAACTATTAGTGATACATCATCGACAAAGTCTAGAAACGGGTAAGATTGCTTTCTAAATATTTCATCAAAAGTATATCTTGTTGAGTCTTCTCCTTCCTTATAAAAGCGTATCTCAACTCGACAGGAGGAGCCGTCTGCTCTAGACAAACTATAATAAATTGTTTCAATGTTTGCCAATCTCGTTGCGTTGGAAAATACTATCTGATTCTGGTCTCCAAGGACAAAAGCAAACTTAGAGTAAGGTAAAAGTTGAGAAATAAGGTCGTTGCTGGAATTGACAATTAAAACATCCCAAATACCACCGTTCGAATAGTTATGTCCCTCCTTAAAAACATCCACTCTGGATGTGACTCTATCTGTCTTCGGAAGCTCAGACACTGGGAAGCCAGCCTCAGCGTAGACTTCTAGCCTAGGCAGATCTAGGAGATCCGAGACAATTGCTACTGGACACTCCTTACTAACCAGTATCTTAAGTCTCTCTTCTACCCGGTGTAGCTCCTGAACAGATTCATAGATAGCTAGCCGTGTATCCATAAGATCGTTATTAGAGGTGCTAATGAAGAATCGAGGATCGGAGTTGCCCGCGTAAAATTCAGGCAGTTCTCCCTTAAACACCCAGTTCATCAGGTCAGCTACCCGATACCTTGGGTGCCAGCCTGTAAAGAACTTCTCGTAGGCTCTTCTCGCGATTTCTGTCGCTAACTCTGGGTTCTCCAAGTAAAACTTGACTTTTTCTACTAGCTCAGACTCGGAGTCATAGACATCACAGTACAAGCCTGGAGTAAGATACTCATCAAAACCAGAAGCAAACGATAAGCGATCTGTCAACAGAAATCCTCCTGCGGATATAATCTCGAGGTTTCTTAGGTTAAAGTCTCCGTTTAAGCTACAGTTAAATGAAACTAAGGAGTGAGCAAACAAGCGAGCACCTTCCTCCCTAGTTCCAGACTTTGCTACTAGAGGCAAGCCGGCCTCCTTTAGAGTGTTGAGCAGCCGAACTCGCCTTGGATGAAAACTACCCGCATGTCCTAAAAAAGCAACTTTGTCTTCTCTGGTCTCCACCCATTCATGAGTAACCGTGTGCATGTGTATGAGTGGCAGCCACGCTGTATTGCTAAACCCTGCTGCTGCAAACCAGTGCAAGTGATGACGGTTGATAGGAGTAACGATGTAGTCAAAGTCTTCAGTTGCACAGTAAGCTAAGAGATAGCTAATTGGAAAACGCTCCTGATGAGTGGTTCCTGCAAGTAAAACAGTCGGGCACTTAAGCTTTTTAGTATTGATAGGGATGCTTGGCTCACAACTAGATGCTCGAACGATTAGTAAGTCAAATCTTTTATTCTCAATTTGAGATGATTTTTGTATAAAGTCGTAAATGTCATACTCTTCCTCTGGACATTTAATGAGATCTTGACAGACGCTAGAGGATTCTACAAAACCTTTAGCTCCTCCTCTCGGGCACAAGGTCACTTGTTGACTGGAAAAAACTGGAGGAGGTACATAGTCTGGTGAAATTGGCCAACTCAGTAGAACCCGAGGCTGCAGAGCTGTATTTTCAGAGTTTTCCATAGCTCACTCTCCTATTTTAGTCATTAGCTCCGTCTGGAATGTAGCTTCTACTCAGGTAGCACAGACAGCCCTGGCTACCCTGAGACATGATCCCCCGCCAGATTATGTGAGAAGGATCCCGCATCCGGTCAATCTGCTTGCGGTCTTGCTCCGAGCCAAACTCCACATAGATGACCTTGATGTCCTTGAGCCACAGCTCCAAGCTAGTCAACATCTCCACCTCTTGTCCATCTGTTGCTACCCTCAGTACAGCGATACGCTCCAGATCCAGCTTCTGTAGGGCTGTCTTGGCTTCTCGGAAAGGAAGTCCCCTCTGTTTTCTACCTCGTCTCGGCATTGTCTGACCAAAGACAGGAAGAGGAAGTCTTATCTTTATTGTGCCCTCTCAGGCCTGGTTAGGGTCTCGGTACCTCCAACCCTCGCCCTCTTCCCTGCTCAGATAGCTCTGCTGGTCTCTATAGATTAGCCACAGAAGTCAGGCCAAGTGAGAAAGGATCCCTTGACCCTCAACCTAGGATCAGCCATGGGTAGCTCTGCTATTTCAAATAGCAATAAAACATCTCCCTAAATCGTTATTGCTACGCAACGCTGTCGCAAACGGGCTGGCGGCGTCGAGCCCTTGGATCGGCAGCAAAGGTGTCTCAATCTCGTTTGAAACGACCATAAAGTGGTGAGATGAGCTATTTTGGGCCTCAAACTTTCCAAACCTGACTAAGTGAGAAATTAGACACATCCTGACAACCCTTTTTGCAGTGGTCACTACTTCCACCAGGAAGAACCCCCGTTCCTGCGCCGGCTTTGCGCGGTAGGGTTTGAGCTTGTGTTTGCACCTCACAGATCTCCAGAAACGCTGCTTAGGATGGCAATCCAGAGAGCATCATTTGCCAGCCGAGAACCCTCTGATGACTTGCCAAGATACCAAAAAAAGCTCCCCAGTCACAGGGAGCAAAATAGTCACTTAGCCTTGACTTAGGGTTACTGGGATTGTTGCTACGAGAAAGTCGTAGCAGTTTCACTTGTCAGATCGTACTCTTCATCGCCCTCACCGAACGGATCCAGCGTCAGCTCGCCTTCTTCTATTGTCACCCCTGAATCTTCGGTAGAGAAAACATTACAAGACTTTCCGACATAGTATTCACCGGTAGCTACCAGCTTCTCACCCCGCCCAAGGCCGATCTCACAGAGGATGGGGTAGCCACCAGCGTTCACATAGGCAGGGTTAACGCTTGTATTACCAAGAACCGCAATGATCAAGCCGCGCTGAGCGGGGGTATCCACTGACATAGCAGGAGCGCCGTAGTTGGGGGCAGACCAAGGATCGTTCTGGTACTTATCCTTGGTGGGACCACACCATTCAGTACTGCAGCCACGGCCAATCACTTCATATGCCGTAGGATACTGAGTCCAGTCCATCCGATAGGCCTCAGCACCACGAGAAACATCGGTCAGAGCAGCCTGGGCTTCTGCCACGCGAGAGCGACGGATCTGGTTCAGGAACTGGGGAATTGCAATAGCGCTCAAGACGCCTACAATTACAATCACCACTAGCAGCTCAATCAGCGTGAAGCCCTTGGCGCGAGAAAGCAAGAACTGAGAGAGCTTTGCGCGAAGTAAAGAGTGGCGCAGTTTTGCACTCATGATTCGTTACTCCCTTGAGAGTTAGAGGAAGGCTCGCTTGTGCCTTCTGTTGACACTACTAGGCTACCCACCCCCGCTCGAGTTCATAACATCCCCCAGACAAGTCTTTGTAAACGTTGCCGAGAGTGCCCAGCCCGCCCTCGGCTATTGGCCCTGCAGGCGGAGCTGCCGAGCTCTTCTCGTTGGCCTCTCCCGGATTCTGCCAAGGGGAACTAGGTAGCCACCTTCCTCTCCAAGCAGCTACAGTCTTGCCCACCGGGAAGCCTGCCCCCCACGGTGCGAAGGTTGAGCTGGAAACAGGCTCACGCTACGGGCAATTGACACTCCCCCGACTAAAGTCGGGGGATTCTTACACAGTCCACACGCGGACTCATAAAGGTGCTGTCAAGATGCCCCTACGCAGTTCCCTAGAGCAAAGCGCTAAGGTTCTGCTTACTTTGCTGAGCAACGCCCCCACGCTCTGCACTGGTCGGGTTTTCCACCGTAGTAGGTGCTTGCTAAGGCCTCCGGCCCGCTGGCGCGAAGGGATAGCAACTCAAGTTGCTTACGGGCTTTTCTGCCCCGCACTTGAGTGCGGGGCCACCAAGCTATCCCCGTGTGTGGTCGACTCCCTTGAACCGCCTCAGCTCAGGGCTATGGCATAATGAGGCCAACTTGTCCCAGTGCCTTCCTGAGTCAATGCCACTTCCTGAATCTTTCACCTTAGAAGAGGTTGCTGCTCGAGGGCGAGCTGCCCTTGCCCGCTCCGAAATGGATTTTCAAGACTGGGCTAGAACCTATGCCGATGTTCTTTCCCCTCTGCAGTGGGGACAGGTGCTAACAAAAGTTATCTACCCTGACTTCAGAACCGACTGGAAGAATGCCCCGGGAACACTACAAGAAGCCACAGAAATAGCAATCCGTAAACTTCTGTACATAGAGCCCAGAAAGGTTTATCCTCTTTACAACGCTTTACTGAGAGTGGAAGGCATTTCTTTGCTTAGTCGAGAAAAGCTGATCTCGCTCATGCTCGAGACAGCTCGAGAAATAGCCTTCTTAGCCGGCAAGCAACCCATTCACCACTCGAAGATCGTTTACAATCATTCATTAAAGATAAGAGAGCTCGTCTTTGAGCTAGATCCGTTGCAGAAGTCTAATAATCTACTCTTGCTCTACGACGCCATCAAGAGAGAAGATGAGTTGGCAATCCTCACCTATGCGTCAGCAGTAGCTGAGAGTATAAGCTCTGGGCCAGAAATTGTCGACCTATCGGAAGAAATTGCCTTCCTGGACGTTGCCCGCCATCTCTTGGACGAAGGATACTTGGAGGTCTTCTTTGATCTCCTGGAAGTCTTTGCCCAGAAAATGCCTCAGCCACGGCGTCGCTCGGTTATGGCGGCGCTATCCTTGCTCTCGGAGATTTATCTTCCTGAGAGGGCTGAATCCTATAAAGCACTCTCCACATCAAAAGATTGGCTGTCCGGCTTCGGGATAGAGCTCATTTATAGGCTGATGGAAGAATCGAAAAGTCTGGGGTACTCAGTAGTGGCAGAAAAACTACTTTCACTTGCCTCAGAGGAAGAAGAGAAATCTGCTAACTTCATCTATCTTCTAGAGAACGCAATGGCCTTGTTTGCCAAAGCAGCTCTCACAGACAAGGTAAAGCTTATTATTGACAGATTCCTGAGCTTGTGGCCACTAGAAAGTTTACAAGTTATAAAGGAGAAACTAATTAACCAAGAACCTGTAAACGACAATATTCAGAGTCTTGCTCGCGCTCTTATGTTTTCAGTCTGTTTTTTTATCAACTATGTTAGCGACGATAGAAAGACTATACGAAAGCTAACTCAGATCTCTGCCGACATACTTTATTCTATTCTTCTATCTTACCGAGAAAACTTAGATCTGGATAGCTTCAGTAGCAGATCCCAAAACCTAGCAAATCAGCATCGCAGCTCCTGCCCTCGAAAGCTGAGAGTTGGCTACCTGGGTATATGTTTTATGAGTCACTCTGTAGGCCTAATGTCTCAACAAATACTTGCATCCCACGATACTGAGAATATAGAAGTCTATTACTACTACTTAATGGGCCTAGCGACGGAAGAAATTCTCTCCTCAGATCCTCTTTATCAAAGTTTTCTCCTCCACAAGGCTCATTTCCGTCAGTTTCCCAAAAACACAAGTCTAAAGGAGATTCTGCGAACAATAAGAGACGACAATCTTGACATTCTTGTACATCTTGACTCGCTGACAGATCGAATTAGCAACTATGTTATGGCATATCGTTGTGCTCCTATTCAGTGTAGCTGGCTGGGAGGAGACTCTTCCGGCTTACCAACTCTAGACTATTTCTTTGTTGATCCTTATCTACTCCCGGATGAGGCGAAAGAGGACTACCGGGAGGAGTTAATTCGCTTGCCTGCTTATGCTGCTGTTAGCCAACTTGCCGTAGATCCCCAAGATCATCAAGTATTTTCTCAAACGCTGAACATTACCCCTAAAAATACTCTCCTTTTTACAGCTGCTCATGCATATAAGCGCAATGACCAGTGTGTAGAAGCTCATTTGAGGATCTTACTCAATTCTCCCAATGCCGTACTGGTTGTAAAAGGCAAGGGGGAAGCTCCGTCAATGATTGAGATGTATCGAAAAAGAGCTAAAGAACTGGGAGTCGAGGATCGAATTCGCTTCCTAGCAAGAACAGAATACACAGGCTTACATCGTGGTCAGCTAGGTCTATTTGATTTGATGCTAGACACATTTCCCTACACAGGGGCCACTCATACAATGGAAGCCTTGTATATGGGCTTGCCGGTGCTGACCTTAGTCGGTAGGCACTACTTTGGTCGAATGAGCTACAGCTTACTCAAGAATGTAGGTCTTGATGACTGTATCGCCTGGTCAATTGAAGAGTTTATCGAGCGTGGGATCCAACTAGCCAATAATCCAGAACTCCTGAAAAAAGCTAAGCAAACCATTCGAGATTCCTATGACAGATCGATAATTTGGGATCCAGAGCGCCTAGCCAGAGCCATGGAGAAGGTATACTTTGATCTTGCGTACAAGCATCAGCTAATTGAATCTGTTCCGCCTTTGCAAGAGAATCAAGCTGAGCCTAGGTCTACTCAGCGTATCCGCCTTCACATTGGAGGTAAAGAACCTCACCCCGATTGGAAGATCCTGGATATTCAGGCAAGGGAGCACGTCGACTACGTGGGAAATGCTAAGGATCTCAGTCAATTTGCCGATGGCTCCGTAGAGGCCATCTATGCTTCCCATGTCCTAGAGCACTTTGATTACATTCGAGAACTTCCAATTGTTCTCAAAGAGTGGCATCGAGTTTTGCGTTTTGGCGGCGAGTTGATGATCAGCGTTCCTGATCTGCCTACTCTTTGTCGTCTTTATTTGAGAGAAGGAGTCTCGCCTGAGGAGCGATTTAGAGTTATGCGCATGATGTTTGGTGGACAAACTGATGAATATGACTACCACAAGGTTGGCTTCTCTTGGGAGTACCTGTTTATGTTACTAACTCAAGCAGGTTTCAGGATTATTCGTAAGGTTGATAAATTTGGCTTATTTAATGATTGCAGTGACATGTCTTTTTTAGGCGAGCCCATTAGCCTAAATGTAATTGCGATCAAGTAGAGTAGCCTAGCAAGTTAACCGAGCTTAGGCTTTCTGCAGGTGTGTTTCTCTATGAGCTCAGCAATTATTATCACTGGTGCTGATTCTCATTTTTTTGACCTGGTTAAAGGAACGATTCTTTCTATTCGATATAAGCCGCAAGGTCAATTAATCGATATAGGCTTCTTTAACCTAGGCTGCTCACTTGAAGAAATAAACTGGGTTTTGGAAAACGTAAACTATGTTGTTGAGCCGGACTGGGAATACACGTTTCCTGGTATTGAGAATGCACCCTTATACTTGCGGGGGCTTCTGGCCCGACCGCACCTTCCTAAGTACTTTCCAGGCTATGAAGTTTATATCTGGCTTGATGCAGATGCCTGGGTTCAAGAATGGTTTGGAATTGACTTACTCATTCAGGGAAGTAAAAAAAGAGGCCTGGCCATCGTACCAGAGATTGATCGAGGAAACAGACTACTTTATGGATCAAAAGAACACTTAATCGAACTATCCAAAGCCTATAGGCATTACTTTCCTAACCTAAATGTTGATGATCTGCACACTTATCCTCTTCTCAACGCAGGTGTTTTTGCACTACTTTATAGTGCTCCGCATTGGAACTTCTGGGATCTTCGCCTTGCTCAAGCCTTAGCCAAAAGACCTTCGGTTCTAACTGACCAGCTTGCCTTAAACGTTGCCGTCTACCTAGACGGTTTATTGGAGGAAACAGAACTTCTGCCAGCTTACTGCAATTGGACCTGCCACTATGGCTTACCGAGGTGGGATCCAAAGCGCAGTTTATTTGTTGAGCCTTACCTACCCTACACCCCTATTTCCATCTTACACCTAACTAGCAGCAGCAAAAAACAGGCTAGTCATACACTACTCACCACGGAAGACGAGAGAATTGACCTAAGCCTTAGGTTTCAACAGAGTAAAGCTTGTTTGAGGTGCAACTCTGGGCAAACTAGCCCTCTTGAAGAACATCTGGATACTGCTACTTCAGAAATTTACCTTAGCCAACTTAACCTGGTTCTCTTCCCAAACTGGGATCCCAGTTTCCAGGAAGCAACTATTTCCAGTCTGGAGCTCTTACTGGAGTTTATTCTGCTTAGCCCAAGCCCTCAGGATTATGCCCTGATTGTATCCGCAGAGCCAGACTATGGAATGGCAGACTCAGTCCTGGCAACAGCAGCAACTAACGTTGCCCTCAAACTAATCGAGTCAGGTTATGAGTTAAAGGGAGAGCCGTCTATTTCTCTGGTCAAAGCTCTCAATTCGGAGCAGTGGAAACGGCTGCTGGCCCAGGTCAACTATCACTATCCTCTTGCTCATGAGCAGATCCCAGCAGGGATCCAGCCTGTCTTGGATGGACTACCTCGCTTTGAGCTGCCGTCGAGATGGGGATCAAGCTAACCCGAAGAACGCAGGGACTCCATCAACTGCTGGGGCGTCATCTGCTCGTAGGGCTCGAAGGGCTGGTGGATCCAGGGGTTATCGGGCAGGTA
>NZ_JANSJN010000108.1:3979-9215 GCF_047462555.1 Synechococcus sp. B60.1 | reverse complement strand
GGGGGATCCCTAGGAATTAAAAACAACGAAAAAAGGGGCATTAAGCCCCCAAAAATAGCTTCCCCTTTCGGGGGATCCCTAGCCTTTGATACAGAGAATAGGCCTTAAGCGCGCTACGAGTTTAGCGATCTTGGCTTGGTCGGCAGCGCGCACAACTTTGTCTACGTTTTTGTAGGCCTGGGGCGCTTCTTCGGCTACCCCCCGCAGAGAAGGACTGCACACAATGACGCCGCGCCGTCGCAGTTGTTCGATAATCTCCTGCCCTGTCCAGGCTTTGAGAGCCTGGTTGCGACTCATCGCTCTTCCGGCCCCGTGGCAAGCTGAAGAGAGGGCAAGGGCCTCACTTTGCTCGGTGCCGACCAGAATGTAGGAGGCCGTGCCCATGGAGCCACCGATGATTACCGGCTGACCGATGGAACGAAAAGCCTGAGGGATCTCTGGGTGGCCGGGCCCAAAAGCGCGCGTTGCCCCCTTGCGGTGGACAAACAGGCGGCGTTTTTTCCCCTCTATGATATGTGTCTCCTCCTTGCAGGTGTTGTGGGAGACATCGTAGATGAGGTCGAGTTCAGCCTTGGGAAAAAGCTCGGCGAATACCTGGCGCACCCAGTGGGTGATGATCTGGCGGTTAGCCAAGGCGCAGTTGACGGCTGCCCGCATTGCTCCCAGGTAGCTTTGCCCCACTTTGGACTGCAAAGGCGCACATGCCAGCTCGCGATCAGGCAGCTCTATGCCGTGTTCTTTAGCTGCCTGTTGCATCTTCTTCAAATATTCAGTGCCAATCTGGTGACCCAGGCCCCGCGAGCCGCAGTGAATAGTAATGACGACTTCCCCCTGCCTGAGACCAAAACTCTCGGCAGCCTTGGGATCGTAGATCTCATCGACAACCTGGACTTCGAGGTAGTGGTTACCTGAGCCTAGGGTTCCCATCTCGCGCCGCTGGCGTTCACGGGCGTAGGCGGAGACTTCGCCTGGCTTTGCTCCACGCATGCGGCCATGTTCTTCGATGTGCTCTAGATCTGCTTTCTTGCCGTAGCCTTGAGCCACAGCCCATTCTGCTCCGCCTTCCAGCATGGCTTCCATCTCTTTGTCGCTCAAGGAAAGCTTGCTGCGGCTGCCGAGCCCTACCGGTACGCTGGCATACAAGGCATTGGCTAAGGGTTCTGCTGCTTCCTCCACTTCTTCGCGCGTCAGCCCCGTCCGCAAGGTTCTCACGCCGCAGGAGATGTCAAATCCCACTCCACCAGCGGAAATCACCCCCCCTTCTTCTGCATCGAAGGCGGCCACCCCACCGATGGGAAAGCCATAGCCCCAGTGGGCATCTGGCATCACATAACACGCTCCCACGATCCCTGGCAAAGTGGTCACGTTGCTGGCCTGCTCGGCCACTTTGTCGTCCATCTCCCGGATTAACTCTTCATCGGCAAAGATCAAGACCGGGACACGCATTTTGCCTTTAGGAGGAATGCGCCAAACCGTTTCATCTAGACGCTCAAGTTTCCTGATATCCATAGACTGCCTCCCTTACACGTCCACCACACACTGTGCCACCCAAAGCTCACCCTCTTGAGCTACCTTGAGTTGCGTGTAAGTTGCCCCTTTAACTTCTACTGCCGGTCGGTGCTTGGTGCGGTCAACTCTTTCCCCCCACAGGCTGGCTTTGAGATGGTCTTTTGCAAGATGCACTTCAACTTTCCCAAACAGCATTCCTCTAACTGCCATCTCGTAGATCACTGCATTCAGGAAGTCCACCAACAATAGTTCCAGATCGCCTGAATTTTCTAGCTCGATCTCTAGCCGCTCCCTGGGATCTACTTCATCCACGCTAGTGATCGCCGCAGTCAGGGCCAAAGCTGCCTGGGCAAAGGCTTCCTCCGGCGTTGCCCCATAGCCGCGGACGCCAATGTCGGCCATGTGTTCAAAATGCTCCCATCTTGCCTGCACCACGGCAGTCTCCTCGTTCAGGGCAGGCCGAAGCCCAATGTCATCTAGACTCGGCAGCGATACCGTAACTTACGCAACTTATCGCTCCCTCTGCAAGGGGATCCCTGGAGGTTGGAAACAGAAACAACCACTAGGGTACTACTATTGTATTCGTCTCTTGTTCTTCCTCCTGCATAGGAATGGGAGACTTTTTTGAGGTTGGCAGAGCTTGTGGAATTACCCCTTCGGGAGATCCCAATGGGAAAAACCTCCCGCTAATAGGGGAGGTGTTTGTGGCTCTATTTTTCTGTTTGGGGATCCCTAGAAACTGGAGAAAAGCGGGAATCTGGGTTCGCTGAGGGCACTTCGAGGATCCCATCTCCTGGGATCTGTGGGGGATAGGAACTCTAGAGATAGCTGATTGGGATAAGGGCAGCCAAAATTAGGTAGAAGGCGAGATCGGCGCACTCTTGGGTTTTTGGGCAACTTGCTGCTTCGAGAGTGGTCGGCACTGACGACGAAAACCAGAAGGCGACCTGGGCTGTTGACAGAAAGCCCTTGACAGCGGTAGGGCTACTGGAAAATGAATAGCCAACACTGATCCTTTCGACGGCAGGGGGATCCCAGCGATGAGGAAAGATCTCAACATCCTGCATCGGCTGGCACGCAGCTATGGACTTAGGCTTTTGGAGGCTGCCGATATAGCTGTCAATGGCTCGCGGCCCTGGGATCTGCAAGTCCACGACGAGCGGCTTTACCTGCGCTGCTTGCTCTATGGATCCCTGGGCTTTGGCGAGGCCTACCTGGAGGGGTGGTGGGATTGCGAGGCTATTGATGAGCTGGTTTGTCGTCTCCTCACCAGTCGGGCAGCCGAGCGAGTGGGCTGGCCAGTTCGGCTCCTGCTTGCCTTGGACAGTCGCCTCATCAACCGCCAGCGGGGTAAGGGAGCGTTTGTGGTTGGCCAGCGCCACTACGACCTTGGCCATGACCTCTACGAGGCCATGCTGGATCGCCGCCAGATCTATAGCTGTGCTTATTGGGATGGGGGGGCACAAACCCTCGACGAAGCCCAGGAAGCCAAGCTGGATCTCATTGCCCGCAAGCTAGATCTCCAGCCCGGCATGCGCGTGCTCGACATCGGCTGTGGTTGGGGCGGCACGGCACAGTACCTGGCCGAACGCTACAGTGTACAGGTGGTGGGCATCACCGTCTCGCAAGAGCAGGCCAGGCTAGCCAGCGAACGCTGCCGCGGCCTACCGGTGGAGATTCGGCTGGAAGACTATTGCCAGACGCAGGGAAAGTTTGATCGGATCCTTTCTGTGGGCATGTTTGAGCATGTGGGCTACCGCAACTACCGAACATTTATGCAGGTAGTCCGTCGCCTTCTCAAAGAGGATGGCTTGTTTCTTCTCCACACCATCGGCGCCAACGTTGCCTACCAGGGGCGGGATCCGTGGATTGAGCGCTACATTTTTCCCAACTCGATGCTGCCCTCGCCTCGTCAGATAACAGCGGCTTTCGAGGGCCTATTTGTTCTGGAAGACTGGCACAACTTTGGGATCAACTACGTGACCACCCTAAAAGCTTGGCACACCAATTTTGAGCGGGCATGGCCCCAACTGGCTGGTCGCTACGACGAGCGCTTTCGCCGCATGTGGAAGCTTTACCTGCTGATGAGTGCTGGCAGCTTCAAGGCCCGCGCCAGCCAGCTTTGGCAACTAGTCCTCTCGCCCAGGGGAGTAAGGGGCGGCTACCGCTCGGTGCGGTAGTTGTTTCCTCCCCCGCCAACCCCTTGGGCTCCCCAAGCCGCGTGCTACGATGACTTTTGATTATCATTCTCATTCAGGCAAGTGGGTTGATGCCCGAAGCTCTGCGGCAGATTGTCGCGCGCTTTCAAAAGGCCAAAACCTCTCGTCAGAAGTACGAGTTGCTGCTGGCCTATGCCAAGCGCCTGCCCCCTTTCCCCGATTCCCAGCGAACAGAGGAGAATCTCGTGCGGGGTTGTGCTTCGCGGGTGTGGCTGGCCACCGAGCTAAGAGACGGCAAGGTCTACATCCAGGGAGATGCCGATGCCCAGTTGGTCAAGGGCTTGGTGGCCGTTTTGGTGGAGGGGCTAAGTGGCTCAGCACCAGAGGAAATTTTGGGGGTTTCCCTGGAGTTTGTGCGGGAAATGGGCCTCAACTTCAGCCTTAGCCCTTCCCGCAGCAACGGCCTGGTGAGCATGTTTTCGCTGCTGCAGCAGCGGGCCTTGGCTTTCCAGAAGTCAGGCGCTTCCGACGCTGCTGTCTCTGTTGTCTCGTGAGGTGTTAGGGCTCATGGCTAATAACTCTCTGCGTTCGGCCCGACCCCTGCGATCGCTGGCCTCGCTGGTGGCGGCCCTTTCGGTCGGGATCCTGGGCAGCTTGCAGATGCGCCAAGAGAGATCCCAGGCCCAGCAGGGATCCACTCCCCCGCAGGTAGTGACCACAATCCTGCCGATAACGCAATTTACCCGCGCCGTGGCCGGGAAGCGGGCCGAGGTGAAACCCCTGATCCCTCCCCAGATGGGGCCCCACAACTTTCAGGCTCGACCCGAGGATGCGCGCCTGCTGTCCCAGGCGGATGTGCTGGTGATCAACGGGTTGGGAATGGAGACCTTTTTGGAGGGATTGATTGCCAACGCCGGCAATCCGAAGCTGCGCATCATTGACAGCAGCCAAGGGATCCCGACTTTGCAGACCCAGGAGCCAGAGCATGGCCACTCCCACAGCCATGGCCATTCTCATGGTCACAGCCACGGCCATGGCCATTCTCATGGTCACGGGCACTCTCACGGCAAGTTGAACCCCCACATCTGGCTGGATCCCAGGCGGGCCATTCGGCAGGTGGAAAACATCCGCGACGGCCTCATTGCTGTCGATCCAGAAGGGGCAGAGATCTACCGCGCCAATGCCGCTGCCTTTATCGAGCAACTGGAAGCTTTGGATAAAGAAATCGAGCAGAAATTAGCTCCCTTCGCCGGCAGGAGCTTTGTGGTCTTCCACGACTTTGCCCCTTACTTTGCCGAGCGCTACAACCTCAAAGCGGAGTTCCTGGTGGAGATCCCGGAAGCCAGCCCCTCTCCGGAAGATGTGCGGCGGGTGATGGATACGGTGCGGCAGTCGGGCCTAAAGACAATCCTGGTGGAGCCACAAGTGGGGAAGGACAACCCCTTTGAGGTCTTGGCTAGAGATCTGGGGGTACAAGTCCGTGTATTCGATCCCTTGGAAACGGCTGGCCCAGAGGGGATCGAGCCGGAGTACTACCTAACCATCCTGCGGCAGAACGTGGAAAACCT
>NZ_JANSJN010000108.1:2487-3879 GCF_047462555.1 Synechococcus sp. B60.1 | reverse complement strand
GGCGGGATCCCATACGGCCATTGTTGGCCCCAACGGCGCCGGCAAGAGCACCTTGGTGCAGGCCATCTTGGGCATCCTGCCGCGGCAGTGTGGCTCGGTTTCCATCCTAGGGGAGCCGCTGCGCCTGTCAGGGTACTTGCCCCAGAAAGTGCGGCAGCAGCTTGCCTATGTGCCGCAGCGCTTGCACTTCAACCCCGCCCTCCCCCTAACAGTGGCGGAGTTTGTCGCCCTGGGCTGGGGATCCCTTAGGCCCCGCTGGCCCTGGCAGCAGCGAGCTGCTCGGCAGGAGGCCGTCCAGAAAGCCTTGCAACGGGCCGAGGCTCTGCACCTGGCCTCTAAGCCCCTGGGTCAACTGAGCGGCGGCGAGCTGAAGCGGGTGTTGTTGGCCTATTGTCTAGTCTGGCCGCGGCGGCTGCTGGTGCTGGACGAGGCCCCCGCTGGTCTAGATAGCCTCAGCGAAGGGGAGTTCTATCGGCTATTGGAAGAGCTGCGCCGCTCCCTGGGCTGGGCCATCCTGCAGGTCTCCCACGACCTAGAGATGGTGTCCCGCTACTGTGACCGCGTGCTGTGTCTCAACCGCTCCCTGATTTGTCAGGGATCCCCTGAGGCGGCCCTGGCGCCGGAGATGCTCAGCCGCGTCTACGGCCCCGAGTTTGCCCGCTACATCCACCACCACTGAGGAGGGGCAATGCCGGAGACCTGGGCGCAGGTGGTGGAATGGCTGCAGCTGCCCTTCATGCAGCGGGCTCTCCTAGGCGGCATCCTGACGGGGGTGACGGGGGGGCTTTTGGGCAGTTTTGCCATCTTTCGGCAGTTGGCGTTTTTTAGTGATGCCTTGGGGCATTCGGCGCTGCTGGGTATTCTCGTGGGAGTGGCCTTGGGGCTGGATCCCACGGCAGTGCTGATGGTGTTTGGGGTAGTGTTTGCCCTGGGGGTGACTTTTGTCCTGGAACACACCCAGCTTTCGGCGGATGCGGTGCTAAACATCATCTACTCCTCCTCCTTGGCCCTGGCCATCATTGGCCTCAGCCTGATCCCTGGCTACCGCGGCAACCTTAACCAGTTGCTGCTTGGGGATATTCTCGGCATCAGTCTGCCGGCCTTGTGGATGAGCGGCCTGCTCCTGCTCTTGGCTCTGGGGTATATTGGGCTGACCTTGCCTGCCCAGATGCTGCTCACCCTGGATGAGTCGCTGGCGCGGGCGCGGGGGGTAGAGGGGGGCTGGCAGCGGCTGGCCTTTGTGGTGCTGCTGGCGCTGGTGGTGGCTCTGTCGATCCGCTCGGTGGGGGTGCTATTGGTGAGCGCCTTTGTGGTGATCCCTGCCTCGACGGCGCGGCTTTTGGCATCCAGCTTTACAACCTATGTGCTGCTGGCCATGGGCTTGGGGGGCTT
>NZ_JANSJN010000108.1:0-2387 GCF_047462555.1 Synechococcus sp. B60.1 | reverse complement strand
TCCGGGAAGACCTGGCCCATGAGGGTGGGCTGCTCGTAAACCCGCTTGAGGGTATTGAGATCCCGTTTGGTGATGGTGGGCACCCGCAGCAGGCGGCGATTGCCGGTAGCCGCTGCATGGTGGCCGCCGTACATCAGATCCCGCGGGTTGGGACTATGGCCCCACAGCCCCAGCCCATGGCCAATCTCGTGCCGGGCCACCGCCGTCACTTCTGCCAATCCCTGGCCTTCGGCAATGACAATGCGCACCCGCTGCTGCAGCGAGCCATCGGCGGCAAAGAAAAACTCAGGCCGGGCTGCCCCCGCTATCCCTTCGCCAATGGCAGGAACGCGGTAGATGCTTATTCCGTAGAGGGCCTCCTCTTCTTTGCCCACCACCTTCAGGGGGAGGTAGGCCGACCACTCCTTTACCGCCTGCTCCACAAAGGTTTTCCACTGGGGGTGATCCCCCTGAATGTAGACAGGGACGGGGTAGAAGGCCCACTGGGCGTAAGCTCCGCCCGGCAGCAGCGGCTCGATTTCTTCGAAGTAGTCTCCCGCCGACTTGTCATAGGTGTAGCGGGCTAGGCCGGGGGGCAGCTTGAGGCGAACCGGCTGCGGCAGCTCTTCCAGGGGCCTCTGCGCCTGGGCCAGGGATCCCACCCCCCCTAGCGCCAGCGCCAGGAGCATTGCGCCGGCAATAACCCCAAGCTGAAGGATGGAACGCCGCCGCCAGGCCATACCTTGGTTTCCTCCCTTCCTGATTAAAGGCTATTGGCTAGAAAAGCCAACGTCGATGCCAGCCAAGGGATCCCCTGTCCTAGAAGTGGCGGAATTGGCTACACTGGAAGTCTGCTGTCCCTAGCTTGGCCAAAGGTTTCCCATGCAGCTTCGTCTTGGCGAGCCGCCCCTAACACAGGCAGAATGCGCCTTGGTTTACTGCTTTGCCCCCACCGGCGAAAACGCCACCTTCTCGCTGCCTGCCGAGATTGCTGCCTTGGACGAGAAAGTGGGGTCGGGGCTGGTGGCGGAAGCAGTTCAAGAACAGAAGTTTCAGGGCAAGCCCAATAGCAGCCTTGCTCTGCGCCTGCCAGGAGCCATCCGCAAGCTGGTGTTGGTGGGGCTTGGGGATCCGGCTGCGCTGACGCTGGAAGCGCTGCGGCGGGCCACTGCCAACGGTCTGCGCCAGGCCCACAGCCTTAAAGCTAAGCAGGTGGTGCTGTCCTTGCCAGAAACGGGGCTGGATCCGGTGCGGGCGGTGCAGGCAGTAGCCGAAGCCAGCCTCCTTGTGGCCCACCAGGACAACCGCTTTAAATCCCAGCCCAAGCCCGAGGAAGAGCGCGGCTTTTCTGTTGAGGAAGTCACCCTCCTGGTGCCAGGCCTGGCCCAGGCCCGCCAAGACTATGAAAACGCCCTGCAGCGGGCCACCGAGATGGCTGCCGGGACAATCCTGGCCCGCGAACTGGTGGCCGCCCCTGCCAACGTCGTCACACCCCCTGCCCTGGCCGACACTGCCCGGCAACTGGCCCAAGACTACGGCCTGGAGGTGGAGATCCTAGGACGGGAAGAGTGCCAAGCCTTAGGCATGGGGGCTTTCCTCGGCGTGGCCCAGGCCTCAGATCTGCCGCCCCAGTTTATCCACCTCACCTACAAGCCCAAAGAAGGGGATCCCGTCGCCAAGCTGGCCCTGGTGGGCAAGGGCCTCACCTTTGATTCCGGCGGGCTGAATATCAAAACCGACTCCCGCAGCATTGCCATGATGAAAACCGACATGGGCGGAGCTGCAGCCGTCTTGGGAGCGGCCCGGGCCCTAGCTGCCCTCAAGCCACAGGTAGAGGTGCACTTTATTGTCGCCGCCACCGAAAATATGATTAGCGGCCGTGCCCTCCACCCCGGTGACATCCTCACCGCCTCCAACGGCAAGACCATTGAGGTCAACAACACCGATGCCGAAGGCCGCCTCACCCTGGCCGATGCTTTGGTGTTTGCCGAAAAGCTGGGGGTGGACGCCATTGTGGATCTAGCTACCCTAACCGGCGCCTGCGTCATTGCGCTGGGAGAAGAAATTGCCGGCCTCTTTACCCCCAATGAGGCCCTGGCTCAAGAGGTGCAGCAGGCGGCCAACCTCTCTGGTGAGAAGATCTGGCGCCTACCCTTGGAAGAGAGCTATTTCGAGGGCCTCAGCTCCACCGTGGCCGACATGAAGAACACCGGCCCCCGCTCCGGCGGCTCCATCACCGCTGCCCTCTTCCTTAAACAATTTGTGGAGAAAACCCCCTGGGCCCACCTAGACATAGCCGGCCCGGTGTGGACAGAGAAGGATGCGGGCTACAACAACAAAGGCGCCACCGGCTACGGCGTGCGCACCCTGGTGGAGTGGGTCTTGGCGCGGCAGGCTGCAGCCACCTC
>NZ_JANSJN010000107.1:0-9264 GCF_047462555.1 Synechococcus sp. B60.1 | reverse complement strand
TCAGAACCCAAGGCTCTAGAGCTTGTATAAGTTAGCCTTACGTGGGATCCAAACTGAATGGCCAATGCCTATTTCTCATGATAGAAATAGAGATTAAACTGAGAACAAAAAATTAGCCTTGAGATCGACCCAGAAAAATAATTGAAGAGATAACTTGGCAAAAAATAGTTCCAGGATATAGAGGTTACATAATTCTTTGCGTCCCTTCTCAAAAAATATCGTTGATAAGTTGTTTTTGATGAAGGCAATTAATGGATTTGCATTTCGTCGCTTTCGAAGTTAGAAATTAAGTTTAAGTTTTTGGACCTGCAGTCACACTTTTTCCAAAGTGAAGTCGAGACAACATGGGGGGCTCTCCGGCTCCTAGCCGAATAGATCCCCCGCTGGGCAAGGCTTTTGAGATGAGCAGAGCTTCGCCGCCATCTGGTGGCCAGGCCGCCGATATCGGTATTCCTGTTTGCAAGAGCTCATCTCATTCGGAAAACATTGATTCCTTGCTTGCATTTTTATAAGATACTTTTGTGCTTAAGTAAAATACCTCTACACTCAGATTTTTGTTTGGACTTGAACGTTAATTAAGATTTTGTTCAAAAGCTTTTCTTTTGGGCTCCTGCCTCTTGTGCCAAAAAGCTAGGATGGGCAAGGATTGTGTTTTCTGTCACTCTATTTGAGAAGATTTGTATGCCGACCAGAAGCAAAACCAACTCGTTGACGGATACGCACAGGTGGTGTTTCATGGAATCCATAGCCAATGCTCTCCACCACTTGTAGGCCCTGTGAACCTAGGGCCTAGTTCCTTAACCCACTTGCGAGATCAAGCCGTGGTTTGCACTGCCTCTCCGAATCCTATGCCCTCCCCCAAGGATGCCGTTCCTGCGGCCCGGGTTAAGCAGCCTGCCGCTCACGACCGTTTCCTGCAGAGGGATGGAGCCTTCTCCACCCAGTTGATCCCCCAGGGATCCCTGCAGCTCTACACCCATCCCAGCCGGGGTATGTTCACGCCTGTGATGGCTCAGGCGCTGCGCTTGGCTGGCCAGGGGACGCGGGTGTTGATCGTGCAATTTCTCAAGGGTGGGATCAACCAGGGGCCAGAAAATCGTCTTTTGCTGGGCAGCTCTCTGGAGTGGGCCCGCTGTCGTCTGCACCGCTGCATCGATACGCCTCACCTGGAGCCAGAGGAGCGGCGGGCTCTGGATGAGCTGTGGCAATTTACCCAGGAGGCGGTCAGGAGTGGCCGTTATGGCTTGGTGGTGCTGGACGAGTTGGGCCTGGCCATCAGGCTGGGCTTGATCCCGGAGGCGCAGGTGCTGGATTTGATCGATCAGCGCCCAGTCTGGATGGACATAGTCATCACCGGGCCAGAGATGCCGGATTCTCTCCTGGAACGCGCAGATCTGATCACCCAGCTACGCCAACGGCGGGATCCAGTCCTCACTCCTCCTTCTCCAGAGGGCGGCCCCCGCCGAGAATAGATCCCTCGCGGGTCAGCAGCTCTTAGCTTTGCCATCAGTGACTGCGCTCTCTTTCCCAAACTCTCTGGCCTGTCGGGCAGCCTGTTGCAGCCATGTTAAAAAACGACCGCTGGATCTACGAGCAAGCGCAGCGGGGGATGATCGAGCCATTTTGCCCTGAGCTGGTGCGTCGCGTGGAGTGGAACGGCCAGACGCGGCCCGTCTTGAGCTATGGGCTCTCTTCCTACGGCTACGACATTCGCCTGTCGCCGGTGGAGTTCAAGATCTTCCGCCACGTGCCCGGCACAGTGGTGGATCCCAAGCGGTTTAACCCCAAGAACCTGGAGGCGGTGGAGCTGCACCACGATGAGATGGGGGATTACTTCATCATTCCTGCCCACTCCTACGGGCTGGGTGTCTCCCTAGAACGGCTGCAAGTTCCGGACAACATCACTGTCATCTGCATCGGCAAGTCCTCCTATGCACGGGTAGGGCTGATTGCCAATCTGACCCCAGCCGAGGCGGGATGGCGGGGCTATCTCACCCTGGAGTTCTCCAATGCTTCTAGCGCCGACTGCCGCGTGTATGCCAATGAAGGGGTGGTGCAGCTTCTCTTCTTGGAAGGGGATCCCTGCCAGACTACCTACGCCGACCGCCAGGGCAAGTACCAAGATCAGCCGCAGCAGGTGGTGGTGGCCAAGGTTTAGTTGACTTGCTTCCCTCTCGGCAGAGAAGGGGATAAGACCACGGTAAAACCCGGCGGATGGGCAAGGGGGAGACGGGGGGCTATACTGAATGGCCGGGGATCCCCTTTTAACCTGTTGCGGTAGTAGTGCAGAGCTCTTTGAACGATCCTTCTTTGGCGGCTACTTCTCCTGGCAGCCCCGGTGAGCATAATCCAGATTGGCTTACCGCTTCCTACGATTACATCCTTCCTCCCGACCGGATTGCCCAAACCCCTGTGGAGCCGCGGGATCAGGCGCGGATGCTGGTGGTGTACCCAGATAGGCATGAGCACCGCCGCTTCTGCGACCTGCCTGACTACCTGCAAGCCGGAGATCTCTTGGTTCTCAACGACACCAAGGTGATCCCGGCCCGGCTGTGGGGAGCCAAGGTCTTGCCGGAAAAAGACTCTTTTGGGGCACGGGTAGAGGTTTTGCTGCTGGAGCCTGAGTTGCCAGGGATCCCAGCTAACACCTTCCAGCAGGAGCAGATCTGGCGGGTCTTGGTTAGACCAGGCAAGCGGGTCAAGGTAGGGGATCAGATCCGGTTTTGGGATCACCAGGGATCCCCGGCGGAACTGATGGGCACGGTACTTGCTGTGGATGCGGAGACCAGTGGCCGGGTGATGCGGTTTACCTGGGAAGGAGCGGATCCCTTTGAGAAGATCTTGGAGCGGGTGGGGCGGATCCCGCTTCCCCCTTACATCAAGGCTGCCCACACCCTTAATCCGGCGGAGGCGGGAGTCCGACCTGAAGACTATCAAACTGTTTGGGCTAGGCAGCCAGGCTCGGTGGCCGCCCCCACCGCCGGGCTGCACTTTACCCACCAGCTCTTGGAGCGCTTGGCTCAAAAGGGGATCCAAACCGCCTTCATCACCCTGAACATTGGCCTAGGCACCTTCCGCCCCGTGGAGGCAGAACGAGTCACTGACCACCACTTGCACAGCGAGTGGCTCAAGGTGCCGGCGGAAACCGTAGCTGCCGTTCGGGCAGCCCAAGCGCAGGGAAGGCGGGTGATTGCCGTGGGAACAACCGTGGTGCGGGCCCTGGAAACGGCAGCCCTCTCCGGCACCCTGCAGCCCTGGCAGGGGAAGAGCGACCTCTTCATCTACCCTGGCTACTGCTGGCGGGTGGTGCAGGGCCTAATCACCAACTTCCACCTGCCCCGCTCCAGCCTAATGATGTTGGTGGCAGCGCTGATTGGGCGGCAGAGGCTACTGGATCTCTACCAAGAGGCCATTGAGCAGGGCTATCGCTTCTATTCCTTTGGGGACGGCATGCTGATCCTGCCCTAAGGGGATCGTCAGGCGGCTTGGGCAGGCCGGTCTTGGCCAGTGGCAAACCACCTCTGGAGGCGCTCCCATTCCACTTGGGGGTAGCCATCCACTGCCCAGTTGGCCCGCCGCTGCAGCATGTGCAAAGGAAAGAAAGTGGCCAGGGCCAAGACCGGGATCCCTTGGGAGCGAGCTGCTTGCATGCCGGCGTAGGTGGCTTCAAAGCTCAGGCACTCCTGAGGGGAGAGCCCCATCCGCTCTAGGAGCAGACGGTGCAGCTGCCCTGAACCCAGGTCAGGATCCATCTCCTCGCCGGTCACACGGTACCGGAAATGGTCGGTCAGCTGGGCCAGGAGCGGACAGGGGAAGCGTTCTAGAAAGGCCTCCACCTCAGCAGCAGCGTGGCCGCTCACTAGGCCCACCTTGAGCTGCAGCCGCTCCAGCCTCTCTAGAGTCTCCACCAAGCCGGGGACAAGAAGGGATCCCTTCTGCTCCTGCAACGCCTGCCGGTAGTACAGGGCCTTGCGGTGCAGCAACTCTTCTCGCTGCTTGGGGCTGAGCACCCGCCCCTGGGCTTGCCAAAGGGCGGGCAGGCGCTCCCGATCGGATCGGCCTAGGTAGTGCAGCCGGTAGAGCTCCTTTTGGGCAGGGGATCCTAGATCCCAGGGACGCAAGTTCTCCTCCAGCAGCACCTGGTTGATGGCGGAGAGGTGCAGCCCCTCATCGTCGGCCACTATGCCGCTCCAGCTTAGGATCACCCCTTGCAGCGCCATAGGAGAACCTCTTCCGCCCTTCTCTTGCTTGATCCTTAGGATCACTCTGAACAATTCCGAGAAGCTGGGATCCTTGCGCGGGCAGGAGGAGCCATGAAGCTGGGGGGAATGGGTTCGGGAACATGCCTGTGCAGGATCTCGTCGATGGCCTGCCTTGCCTCCGCCTCCAGCGACCAGCCCCAAACTCCGGCTAGGTCATCCAACTGCTGGCGCTTGCGCGCTCCCCACAGGATTGCACTCACTCCCGGCTGATCCAAGAGCCAGCGCACGGCCAACTGAGGCAGGGTTTTGCCGTAGCGCTCCCGTGCCAGCTGGCTCAGCTCTTCTACTGCTTGCAAGTACTGGGAGTAGCGAGGTTCCACGAACTTGGGATCGATGCCGCCGCGCAGATCCCCAGGCGGAAACTTGGTTTGGGGCGTCAGCCGTCCCCCCAACAATCCCCGGCAGAGGGGACTGTAGATCAGCGTAGCAATGCCGTTAGCCCGACAGTAGGGCAGAACGTCCGCCTCAATCTGGCGCTCAAACAGGTTATAGGGCGGCTGGACGGTGTGCAGGGGAGCCACCTGGCGAAAGCGCTCCATCTGCTGAGGAGAAAAGTTGCTTACCCCAATGGCACGGATCTTTCCCTCCTGCAGCAGGCGGCAGAAAAAGGCGGCCGTTTCCTCCAAAGGTTCTAGGGGATCTGGCCAATGCACCTGGTAGATGTCAATCACCTCCGTCTGCAGGCGGCGAAGGGAGTTTTCCAGATCCTGAGCTAGCCAACTTAGGCTGCAGTTGCGCACCACCTTGCCGTTAGTCCACTGCAGGCCGGCCTTGGTGGCAATGACCACGCGATCCCGGCAGCCGGCATCGCGGATGGCCTGTCCCAAAAGCGTTTCCGAAAGGCCGCGGCCATAGGCCGGGGCTGTGTCAAAGAGGGTAATACCTAGGTCAATAGCCTTGCGGAGGGTGGCATAGGCCTCCTCAGGGTCTGCTGGCCCCCACCAATCCCCGGTCATGCTCCAGGTGCCCAACCCCACGCGGCTAAGTTTTAGACCTGTCTCGGCAAGCGTGACAAACTCCATGGCAACTTCTGCAAAGAGGATCCGGTTTCAGGATGCTAACAGGCGCCGGGAGAAGACAAAGCCGGTTGCGCCTAGCTGCTGGTGGAAAAGGAGGCCGGGCTTTTGCCTCTACTTTTCTAACTAGAGGCTCAGTAGAGTGGGGATTGAAAAATTCCCACCGGAATGGCCCAATGAAGTCCATTTTCCCTCTCTGCCTGGCCGGGGGCAGCGTTCTGATCTGGGGATCCCTGCTGTCTGTGCAGGCACAGGTGATCACGCCCCTTTTTCCAGAAACTTCCCGAACTCCTATCCCGCTGCCCCCCAGCCAGGATATTCCCACCTTGCCGATTGTGCCGGATCCCCGGCCTGTACCGACGACATCCCCCCGGCCAAGGCCGCTGCCGACGGGGACTTTTGAGGAGATTAGCCGCTACTTCCGCGATCTCAACCGGGCCAAGAACTTAGCCCGCCAAGCGGCTGAAATTGCCAACGGGGGCTTGCAGCGCTACCGCGCTGAGGCCTCTATGCACGGGGCAGCCATCGATGCACCGTTTGAAGAGTTCGCAGATGCCTGGATCTTCACCTTCCGGGGCGGCGAGCCTGGCTTTACTCAGCCCAGCATCGAAACCCAGGTGCGGGTGGATCGGCGCACCTTTCAGACCACCATCCTCTACAACGGCCCCATCCGTTCTCTGCGCTAATGGGATCCCCGCCATCCCTGGCATAATCAAAAGAGGGCAAGGGATGCGGGAGATGACCAAGTTTGTCTTCATCACTGGCGGAGTGGTCTCCAGCATTGGCAAGGGGATTGTGGCGGCCAGCCTGGGGCGTCTGCTCAAGTCCCGCAACTACACTGTGTCGATTTTAAAGCTGGATCCCTACATCAACGTGGATCCCGGCACCATGAGCCCCTACCAACACGGGGAAGTGTTCGTCACCGACGACGGCGCCGAGACCGACTTGGACTTGGGCCACTACGAGCGCTTCACCGACACCAACATGTCCAAGCTCAACAACGTTACCACCGGCGCCATTTACCAGGCGGTGATCTACAAGGAGCGGCGGGGCGACTACCAGGGCAGCACAGTGCAGGTGATCCCGCATGTTACGCAGGAGATCAAGGAGCGCATCCGGCGGGTGGCCCGCGAGACCAACCCCGACGTGGTGCTGGTGGAGGTGGGGGGCACGGTGGGGGACATCGAGTCGCTGCCCTTTTTGGAGGCCATCCGCCAATTTCGCAAAGACGTGGGCCGAGCCAACGTGGCCTACGTGCACGTGACCCTGGTGCCTCTCATCAGGGCGGCGGGGGAAATGAAAACCAAGCCCACCCAGCACTCGGTCAAGGAGCTGCGCTCGATCGGGATTCAGCCGGACGTGCTGGTGTGCCGCTGCGAGCAGCCCCTGCCCCGCGGCCTCAAGGAGAAGATCTCTGAGTTTTGCGACGTGCCGGTGGAATGTGTCATCCAGGCCCAGGATGCCCCCAGCATCTACGATGTGCCTTTGGTGCTGGAGCAAGAGGGTTTGGCCCAGCGGGTTTTGCAGATCCTCAACTTGGATCCGCAGCAGCCGGATCTGCGCGAGTGGGAGCTCTTGGTGCAGCGGCTGCACCACCCTCAAGAGCGGGTAGAAATTGCCATTGTCGGCAAATACGTGCGCCTCACCGATGCCTACCTCTCAGTGGCGGAAGCCCTGCGCCATGCAGGCCTGGCCCTCAATGCCGGCGTTACCTTGCGCTGGATCTCTTCTGAAGAAGTTGAGGAGCGGGGGCCGGCAGCCCTGCTGGCCGGTGTGGACGGCGTGGTGGTGCCGGGGGGGTTTGGTAGCCGCGGCATCGAGGGTAAGGTAGCCACCATCCGCTACGTGCGCGAGCAAGGCATCCCCTTCCTAGGGCTGTGCCTGGGCATGCAGTGTGCGGTGATCGACTGGGGATGCCACATTGCCGGTCTAGAGCGGGCCAACAGCTACGAGTTTGATCCCGACACCCCCCACCCCGTCATCAGCCTGTTGCCAGAGCAGAAAGATGTGGAGCACTTGGGGGGAACCCTGCGCCTGGGCCTCTACCCCTGCCGCATTCTGCCTGACACCCTGGCGGCCAAGCTCTACGGCGAGGCCATCATCTACGAGCGCCACCGCCATCGCTACGAGTTCAACAACGCCTACCGCAGCCTGTTCTTGGACTCCGGCTACGTCATCAGCGGCGTCTCGCCCGATAACCGCCTGGTGGAAATCATTGAGCTGCCCAGCCACCCCTTTTTCATTGCCACCCAGTTCCATCCCGAGTTTCGCTCCCGCCCCAATCGCCCCCATCCCCTCTTTTTGGGGCTGATTGAAGCCGCCCTGCGCAGCCGTTCCCGGCCGCAAGCCTTGCAGTTGCAGAACACAGGCTAGGGCATTGGGGTTGATTCAAGAGTTGTCGTTTCCAGCGCGCTATGCCCCGCCACCGGAAGAAGTCGGATTTGCCAAGCAAAATCTGCCTCACCTGCGGCAGGCCCTTTACCTGGCGCAAGAAGTGGGCCGACTGTTGGCCGGAGGTGAAATACTGTTCTGAGCGGTGTCGCAACCATCGCTCCAAGGGATCCCGATCCTCCTAGACGTCTGGGGCAGATAATGGGGTCGTCAAAGGGGGGTGGCATGCGGTTTCTCAAGTGGCTCTTGCACAATCCTCACGAAACGGAAGAGGAGGATCCCTTTCTGCGGGCCATTACCCGCCTAGAAAGTCTGATCTCGAAGCTGCTTTCCATCTTGATGATCGGGCTGATTGGGGTGGCCGTGGTGGATTTGGCCCGCTTCCTGGTAGCTGATCTGCTGCAGGAGCCGACTGGCTTTTTCTCCACCACTTTGATCGAGATCTTCGGCCTTTTTTTGAATATCCTGATCGCGCTGGAGATTCTGGAGAACATTACCGCCTACTTGCAAAAGCAGGTGGTGCAGGTAGAGCTGGTGATTGTGACTTCTTTGATCGCAGTGGCGCGCAAGATCATCATTTTCGATTTTGAGAAGCTGGGCGGCCTGGATCTCATTGGGCTGGCAGCAGCGACGCTAGCCCTCTCCGTCAGCTACTGGCTGGTGCGACGAGCCAAGCCGTGATCCCTGTCGAGCGAAGGGCGGGCCTGGACAAATCCTGATAGGATAGGGGCGGAGCTTTCTGGCAAGAGAGATGCGCGTGCCCTCGGGGGTTGCCCACCTGTTGAAGCTAGCTGTGCTGGCGGTGCTGCTTTGGGTGGGATCTGGCTTTCTTCCCGCTCTGGCCCGTCCGCATTCTTCTTACGATTTGCTCCTAGCACAACAGTTGGGCAAAACCGTGAAAACCTACAACAGTCCTCCGCCAATGGTCATCGACCCGGCCAAGTCCTACACGGCCACGCTGGAGACCACCGCCGGCACGATGGTTCTGGAGCTGTTCCCGCAGGAAGCTCCCCTTGCTGTCAACAATTTTGTCTTCTTGGCCCGGGATCATTTCTACGACGGCGTCATCTTTCACCGGGTCATTCGGGGTTTCATGATTCAGGGCGGGGATCCCACTGGCACAGGTCGAGGTGGGCCAGGCTACCGCTTTCCCGATGAGCCGGTGCGGCGCCCCTACACGCGAGGGACTTTGGCCATGGCCAATGCTGGCCCCAACACCAATGGCAGCCAGTTCTTCATTATGCATGCCGACTACCCGCTGCCGCCCAACTACACGATCTTCGGCCAACTGATCGAGGGGGAGGACGTGTTGGATAAAATTGCCACGGCGCCCACGGGCCCTCAGGATCGCCCCTTGAACCCGGTTGTGATCAAGTCTGTTCGCATCTCGGAATCAGACTAGGTTGGGCCAATCCGGCGAAACAGTTTGGTTAAATTAACTTGGCCTCTGGCCCTATTTTTGCAACTTGCTCTATGGGGGACTCAGTTATGGAGTTCGCTAGGCCCCGGCGAATGTCCCCCCGCATTCTAGTTCTGGATTTTGATGGTGTGCTCTGCGACGGACGGTCGGAGTACTTTGCTTCTTCCTGTCGAGT
>NZ_JANSJN010000106.1:0-9298 GCF_047462555.1 Synechococcus sp. B60.1 | reverse complement strand
AACTTCCTGGCCTGCAGCCGCCAGTTGTTCCGGGGGCAAATTCCGGTATTGGGCGATAAACTCAGGCAAAACTTGAAACTCCACCCGCTTGCCGGTCTCTCGGTGGATCACCACACTGCGCATCTTGTCGAGGGAGCCAACTTCCACCAGCTTCAAGTTCAGTTTGCCCAAACTGGCTCCTGTTGCAGCGTGCAAGCCATCCACAATACACACAAACGGGATCTCCAGCGGCGACTCGTGAATAACCTCCACCAAAAAACGGTTCCTAGAGGTGTGGGGAGTTGGATCCATCAAGCCTAGCTCCGCAAGGGCGCGCATCCCCATGCGATAGCCGATCACTGCCCAAGGGCCGGCTCCGCCATGGATTTCTGTTACTCTCTGAACTGCTATCGCCGTCGAGTCACTTCCAGAAAAAGAACTCGGATGAGCTGGTGCTGGTGCTCCCAAAGCTAGCTGAAGCGCGATCAGTAGAAGAGAAAACGGCTGCGGCTTGGCAACGAAGAACAAGTTCATAGGCAGTGCAGTGGGGAGACATGAAAAGCAGAGAGATGCTAAGCCATCCTAAGCCCTACCCCTTGAGCCTGCCTATGCAGGGGCGGGGGATCCAACAGCCTTCTGAGAACTATTCCCAGAACTGACTCACAAGTGCAGTGAGCCGAGAACGATGATATTGTCGAAGGTAAGCCTCCGGGCGTTGAGCACCCTTAAATGGCCGTTGTGGTCAGAAGTGCTTTGCTGGTGGCAGCAGGCTCTAACACCCCTGACTGCCCTATCCACTGATCGCCTTAGGGCGCTGTCTATCACTTGACAAGGGATAAGAGCCCCCAGTAACCTCATTTCTGGGATGTCTTACATTGCTGTTGTAGGCGGAGCCAGACCAATGACTGCTGAGGCTTCACCACCTGACTCAACAGACTTCCTTTACCAAACCCTTGTAGTAGACTTGTGCCTGCCTGTACGAGGAGCCACGCTCCCTGCAGATCATGGATACGGCTTATTAGCGGCACTGTGTCACCGAGTGCCGATGTTGCATCGGAATCCCTGCGTCAGTATTTTGACAACAGCAGGGATCAGAGATAGACAAGGCAAAATCCTACTAACTCCACACTCCCACATTAGGATTCGACTACCTATCGAGGCAGTGGCGGAGGTGTACAAGCTAGCCGGTAAACAATTGAAGATTGGATCTCATGAGGTACAGCTAGGGATCCCTAAGATTTTTACTCTCAAACCAAGTACTTCCCTGAAAGCTCGAATCGTTACGATCAAGGGCTACACTGAGCCGGATACATTTGCCCAAGCTGCTCAGGCTCAGCTAGAGAAACTAAAGATTTCAGGCCAGGTAACAGTACTGCAAGATAAAACCGGAAAGCCTCTGCGTAAAACCTTAAGAATCAAGGGGCATACAATCATAGGTTTCTCAACATTGGTAGAAAACTTACAAGAGGAAGATTCAATTCGTCTGCAGCAAGTAGGCCTAGGTGGCCGACGGCGCATGGGCTGCGGATTCTTTTTACCTTACAAGTAAGAAGAGATCTACAATGTTTAAGTTTTTACTGGCAAAATCTCTGGAGAAGCGGGATCCCAGCCGCCAATCCGAAGAAGAGTACGCTCAAGCAAAAGGCGCTGCTAAGCTTACAGGTCATGTTACGGCTGTATTATCAGCGGCTGAAGTTCTTTCAGATCACCTAGGAGAGACTATTCAGCAGCAGTTGAGGTTGAAGGACGCAAGTCGTCTGAAATCTATTGTCAAGCTGGGATCTTATTTGCATGATTGGGGCAAGGCAAACCAACATTTCCAAGAGATGATTTATCTCAAGTCATCAATTCTAGATGCCGAATCAAAAGCAAGACTTGAGAAGGCTTGGAGGGCTCACAATAAGCAACAACTTATTCGACATGAATTTTTAAGCGGCATACTCGCCTTACAGGTTAGCCCATTTCGGGAGTGGCTACGGAAAGCATTTACCGAAGAGGAGCTGCTCTTGGCTACTTGGGCAGCAATCGGACATCATCTCAAGGCAGGAGTGGATTCACAGGGCAAGGAATCACATAAAATTACAGAGTTGCCGGATGGCACGGGAACTGAGGTTCGTATTTACACTGACCATCGGGATTTTCAATCCATATTGAGACTGGGATCCCAGAGACTTGGACTGCCAGAAGAGATTCCAGATGTACCTTCGGCAAATTGGAAAAAAGAACAGCTAGAAGAGCATTTACATACCTTGGCAAACCAGTTCCGAGACTTTGCCAAAAGTCTAAGCTCAGATCAGCGGGCATTGGTGGCGGCGGCTAAAGCCACAGTCATCGTTGCAGATCTGGCAGGATCGATCTTGCCATCAGAGGGAGAAAACCTACAGGATTGGATCTCTAATACCCTGAGTTTGATTCTTCAGGAAAGCGAACTAGAGCAACTAGTTACCCAGAAACTAGGGGGAAATTCTCTACGACCCTTCCAAGAGCAAATTGCTAATACCCGCTGTCGGGTAACACTGGTAAAAGCAGGCTGTGGTACGGGGAAAACCTTAGGAGCCTATGCTTGGGCAAAAAAGTGGGCAGTGGGAAAGCGGCTGTTTTTTGGCTACCCTACCACTGGAACAGCTACTCAGGGCTACCTAGACTATGCCGAGGGATCCCCAATAGAAAAAATGCTGATGCACTCGCGGGCAGACTTAGATCGAGAACTGCTGCTAACCGGAGAGGGCGAAAAAGATGAGGCAACTTCATCTCGTCTGGCTGCGCTGCAAGCATGGCGAAAGAAATTAATTATCTGCACTGTGGATTCCATTTTAGGTTTAATGCAAAACAATAGAAGGTCACTGTTTTCATGGCCAGTTCTAGCTCAATCTGCCTTTGTTTTTGATGAAGTGCATGCCTATGACAATCAATTGTTCGGCGCTTTACTGAGATTCTTACGGACTTTTCGAGGTGCACCTGTCCTCTTGATGAGCGCTAGCTTTACCCCAGGACAGCTCCAGGCAATTAAGCGAGTGATGGATGAGTTGGGTGAACCTATAGAGGATCCCGTTGAAGGATCGCGAGAGCTAGAAGAACTGAAGCGCTATCAAATACAAGAGGTGCAAGCAGAAGGTGATCCCACCCACTCTGAGCTTATTTGGTCGAAAGTCATCAAGGCAGTTCAGGAGAGGCAAAAGGTTCTGTGGGTAACTAATTCAGTGTCTAGTTGTATTGATATTTATCAAGTTGCCAAGGAAAAACTAAAAGATATAAAAGTCAAAGTTTTAATTTACCACAGTCGTTTTCGCTACAAAGATAGACTCACCAAGCATGAGCAGGTTATCAATGCTTTTAGTCGGCCAGAACCTGTTCTTGCTGTCACTACACAAGTCTGTGAAATGTCCTTAGATTTAAGTGCAGATTTGCTTGTCTCTGCCATGGCTCCAGCAACGGCTTTGGTTCAGCGATTGGGTCGGCTAAATCGAAGAATGAAAAGCGAAAAAGAAGAACCTTGTACAGCTCTCCTCTACAGATGGGATAAAAGCTCTCCCTATACTGCAGAAGAACTAGAAAGCGGGCAAAAACTAGTTAATGAGGTTAAATACAGAGGACTAGAGCGCGTTTCACAGCGGGATTTAGCTAGCATTCTTTCTCAGCTCAGCCCAAAAGAGCCTGTTGAAGTGAAATCGGCCTGGCTTGATCAAGATTGGTGCACTTACCCAAGCTTCCTACGCGAAAGTGGACACACAATAACGGTGCTTCTAGCAGAGGATCAGGAGTCTATTTGGGAAGCTGCTAAAGCTCGGCAGGAAAAAGCTTTGGCCAAGGGGCAAAAGCTATCGAAGATGCAAGCTTTTCTGCAAGAGGCTCAAGCCTGGGCAATTCCGATTCGGATTCCAGATCAAGAGATAGAGTGGTGGAATTGGCAGCGACGTGGATTTTATTTCGTAACAGAGCCTGGATACATCAGCTATAGCGAGGAATCTGGCACGCCATGACTGAGCTAAAGCTACACATAGGACATCCTGGGTTGACACTGCTGCATCGAGCAGGGCTGGCTGGGCTGTGGATGACTCTTAAGCAGATAGAACAAGAGATTCCACCAGAGAAGCGGCCAGGGTCCCTAACTTGGGAACTGACACCTCGACAAGTCCAACTGTTCTGGCAGGGAAATGACTTTGAGGTCATTGACTGGCTGCTTAAAGAGTCTTTTCAGCTTAACAATGGACTTATCGCACTGCGAGGGATTGATAGTAAGTCAATGCGGAAAGACTCACAGGTAATCATTCACCAGGGGATCTTGGGAACATTTTTACAACATAACAAAACTCGCAAAATTCTTGGTGAGCAAACTGAATCTCTAGAGATCGATGAGAACTACCCACCCATCATTATCAAGTACAAAGCTTTAGAAAGCTATGTCCATCAGGAATTTGCCAAAAATCTATGCGATAAAGACGGTAATTGGCTTAGGCAGCCAATTAGCATTGCTGGCTGGCTTAATCCAGGTGCCGTTGTGCGACATAATGCGTTTCCCTCAGATACAAGCTTTGAAGAGTCTCCAGAGATGGCCTTTATACTCCTCTACGCTCCTGTTTCTTCCTTCTACTACATTCTTCGGTCACGGCTGAAGGATCAAAAAGCTCAATATGCTCTGGTGGTTCCTGAGATTACCGATATGGAGGTCTATGCAGGCTATCGGCAAGATCCTCGGCTCCGTTATGCAAGTTATCGAGATTTACATGCTGCCGGTTTGGGAGATGCTGGGCTTAAGTTTCTGACATATCAAGAGGTTGCAGAATCTTCTCGAGGATTTAAGGTAACTCGATGTCAGGTTCTTACTCTAGGTTCTGTCCCCTGGTCGAGCCAACAAAAGTCTCGCACAGATCTATTTACTGTAGAAGCAAAGTATCATGCCTGCAAAAACTACCAGATCTGCAAAGCGGTACTACCAGATCGAGTTATCCTTAAGACAAAAGCGGAGGAAGGAAGCTTTATCGCAACAAGCTTTGCTCGTGAGATGATTGCTGAAAATCTGGCAAGAGATCATCCTTGGTATGCCGGGTTTTCAGATTGGGTTAACAGTAACGAGCGATTCCAACAACTGTGCTACGAACGCAGAGGTTTAAGTGAGATGGTCATGAGAGCAGACATGGATGATAGAGAGCGCTGGTTTGTCCAGACCTGCCATGAGGCTATTCGCTTTACCTATGGTCGTTTATATAAGAAGGCTCAAGATCGAGGAGAGCAGACTAACTTTGATAGGGAAAACATACGCATTCGCACTGGATTAGCTCGATGTAAAAATGCAGAAAGCTTCCGTGAGTTTATTACTAACTTTTGGGCAAAAGCTGGGATAATACCAACGCTTCAAGAGCACTGGGATGATTTGATGGACTTAGTTATGGATCCCAAAGAGTGGAGAAAAGCACGGGATCTGGCTCTTCTGGCGTTAGCAAGCTACAAAGGTAAGGAGCGTCAGGAAGAAACTCAAGATGAGCCCGATGAGAACGGTACTGACTTGATTGCTCCTGCCGAATTAGAAGAGGACTAAGACTATAATCTTCAAAGTAGAAGCTTGTGAGCCAGACAAAAAATCAACGTAGCAGTAACTTAGCAACTTAGTTTGGAGAAAAACCATGACTTTTCACCTGTTCGGCAACATTTTGACCAACTATGGTACTGCTGCAAACAATCGCGGCGAGAGTGAGGGCAATATTACTACCCTGCAAAAGATTCTCTGGAAAAATGAGGTGCATACTACTGTTTCTGCTGAAGCAATTCGCTGGGCATTGCGTTACTACTGGCAAACATCAGGAAGCGGTTGCAAGGTCAACCGACGCTGGAATGACGAAACTAACGACAACGAGTGGGAAGAGCCTAACTTTGACCCTGATCTGTACATTGATGATGATGTTTTAGGCTTTATGCGCGCGGAGGGGGCTAAAGTAGATGCCTCAGACGAAAGCTCATCCAAAGGAAAGGGGAAAAAGCCGGCCAAAGGCACTACCACTGCTAGGCGCGGTGTTTTAGAGGTAACTCGGGCAATCTCCACCCGACCGTACAGTGGAGATATAACCTTCAATGCAAGAAGCGGTCAGAAGGGATCCACTTCTCTCTACGGAACAGAAGTGCATGCCACTCGCTATCAATACGGTTTTGCAATGACCCCTGCTCGACTTCAGCGGCAAGAGCGAGTCATTGAAGTAGTGAGGGGACTGGTTTCGTTAGGGGAGGTAGCCGGCAATCACTCCCGCTTTCTCTACGATTTTTCACCAGATAGCATAGTCTTGCGCTGGACGCACGACTTTTCGCCCCGCCTGCTCTACTGTTTTGAAGAAAACTCTGAGGGAGAAATAAGCATGCCAGACTTGGTGCGTCGAGTACAAGTAGGAGATATAGATCCTCAAGAGCTATGGCTAGCAGGAGCTGCTGCCGAAACCGAGGACGGGGAGAAGCTAGCTGAATTAGGTGCTCATGTAAGTCCGGGCATTAAGTCAACGGTTGACGACCTAATTGCCATAATTCAAAGTCAAATTTCTTCTAGGGAGGCAGCATGATTCAGCTTCAGGTTGAGGTACCTATTGCTTGCTTTCGTCAATCTTGGGCCAGGGAGTTTGCCGAAACCTATCCGGTGCCGCCACCTGCTACTGTTTATGGAATGCTGCTTTCCTTGCTGGGAGAGTGGGATCGGCATCGCTATTGTGGTGCTCAACTGGCAATTGCCCTACTGAGCCAACCTCAACTTTCTACGGTAATCCGCACCTTTCGTCGCTTTAAAAGCAAAGACATTCGGGATCCGGCCAACGCCCGTCCTGACTATCAGCAATTACTCACTGACGTGCAGATTGCAGTGCTGGTTAAAGGATCCCTTGCTCATGATTTGGAAAGAGCCTTTGAGAATCCCGAATCGATTAACCGATCCGGAGGACTGAGCTTGGGGGAGAGCCGTGACCTTGTTAACTCGATAACGCCAATTCCAGTAGTTCCCAAGCAGAGTCGATGGCTAATTCGAAATGAGGACGGGATCCTCACTTTGCCGTATTGGGTCGATCACGTAGGAGCCCGTGGCACCCGCTGGCAAAGGTACTTGCTCCAAACTCTTGAGAGTGAGGAGATACCTGAATTGGCCTGGACAGAAATTCGGCCAGATTAGCTGCTGTCTGCTGTCATCCTTGCACATGTATGCGAGAACGGACAGTGCTTTGAGGCTAGATTTTGCCTCTATCTGAGGAGAAGGTTTTTTCAGTATTGTTGAGGTTTTCTCATATTCTTCATGTTGTTTATGTTTTGGAGCTTTGGATTATGCCGCTATCGTTGGCTGATTTCTCTGTACAGATAGATTCAGATTTGATTCGTGTTTCAGCGTTGCATGCATTGGCCTACTGCCCACGATTATTTTACCTAGAAGAAGTTGAGGAGCTCTACAGTGAAAACGCAGCTATTTTTGCTGGTCGGCGGCTACATACAGAGCTAGAAAAGCAAGAGGGAGAAGATTGGGAGGATCTATTTCTAGAAAGCGAGGATCTGGGTTTGCGGGGACGGGTAGATGCCCTGCGTACTCGCGACGGTCAGATTATTCCTTATGAGCATAAAAGGGGTCGGGCAGCCCGGGATCCGGACAACCAGCCCCAAGCCTGGGAAAGCGACCGGCTGCAGATCTTGGCCTATGCCTATCTGATGGAAACTGTCCTGGGGATCCCAATCCCTGAAGGACGAATTCGATACCACGGCGACAATGTGCTAGTGCGCGTTCCCCTCGATGATGCCGGGCGCCAAGCTGTGCGTCAGGCAATCGAGCAAGCAAGGTTGCTGCGCCAATCCCATCTCCGTCCCCCAATTACTGACAACGAGCGACTCTGCGCAGGCTGCTCTCTGGCCCCTGTGTGCTTACCTGAAGAAGCGCGGCTAGCTCATGATAGAGAATGGCAGCCTATTCGCCTCTTCCCGGAAGACGATGAACGGCAGTGTGTCCACATTCTAGAGCCGGGGGCGCGGGTAGGGCGCAGCGGATTCCGTCTTAAAGTAAGCTACCGAAACCAAAACGAAGAGTTTATCTCTGCTCAGCAAACCGGGCAAATTGTGCTGCACGGTTTTTCTCAAATCTCAACTCAGGCCATTTATTTCTGTGCTGAGCAAGGCATTGGGATTCACCTAATCTCTGGGGGTGGACGCTACGTTGGTAGCCTAGATCCCCGGCACGGAAGCATCCAACGCCGGATCCGACAGTACCAGGCCCTGAGCGATCCTCAAATGTGCTTGAAGTTAGCTCGGAAGCTGGTTGCGTGTCGAGGTCAAAGTCAGCGTAAGTTCTTGATGCGGCTGGGATCTGCTCGTCCACCAGAGGTAGAGCAAGCCATTGACCAAATGAGGCGAGTACTCAAGCAAGTCGATCGAGCAGAGTCATTATCAAGCTTGCTGGGTTTGGAAGGAAATCTATCGGCACTTTACTTTGCCGCTTTGCCCTATGTGCTATCAGATAAGGTGCCAGAGGAGATGCGATTTTCAGGCCGAAACCGAAGGCCCCCTAAGGATCGCTTTAATGCTCTACTGGGATTTGGATATGCCCTTTTGCTTAAAGATGTCATGAACGCTATTTTGACGGTAGGCCTAGAGCCTGCTCTCGGTTTCTATCACCAGCCTCGCTCTCAAGCACCCCCTCTAGCTCTCGACTTGATGGAAATCTTTCGCGTGCCTCTTGTGGATATGCCAATCGTAGCTTCAGTGAATCGTAAACAATGGGATCCGGAAGCAGACTTCATCGTACGAGGACAACAAGTTTGGCTTAGCGAAGAAGGGCGGAAAAAGATGATTCAAATTTACGAAGATCGCAAGCAGGAAAAGTGGAAGCATCCAGTCACTAACTATTCCTTAACCTATCGTCGTTTGTTAGAGCTAGAGGTTCGCCTTTTAGAAAAAGAATGGAATGGAGAGGGTGACTTATTTGGAAACTTGGTTGTGAGGTAAACTATGGCTGAATATAAAGTTTGCTACTTAGTATGCTATGACATACGTTGCCAAAAGCGATGGCGAAAAGCGTCGAAGTTGTTAGAGGGATATGGAGAGCGAATTCAGTACTCAATCTTCCGCACTTGGCTAACATTACGAGAACGAGAAAAACTGCGCTGGGAACTAGAGAAGATCCTCAAGCCGGAAGATGGCCTTCTCATCGTGGGGATCTGCAACCGTTGTTTGGAGCGGGTGCTCACCTCGAACCGACCAGGAAGTTGGCCACAGCAGCAGAGCAGCTACAGGATCTATTGAAGAAACAAGGATCCACCGTTGTGAGAGGTATCTCAGCTTCTAACAAACCTCAAAGCCTTGCTGTAAGCGGATC
>NZ_JANSJN010000105.1:1218-9414 GCF_047462555.1 Synechococcus sp. B60.1 | reverse complement strand
GGGTACAGGGCGGAGCTCCTGCGGTTTCTAGCTGAAGGGGGATCCTATCTTTTGGCGCTTTTGGCCGCATTTAGCCCTGTAGCCCTAGGCTAGCTGGACTACCCCCTATTGTTTGGTGAAGTTCCTCTTCTGTCCAGTATTCTGCTATACTCTGCCTGCTTGGCTCGAATCTCGACATTTTTTAGGAACTTCGGCTGGCCCCACGCTTATTCGCCGCCACCCCGCTTGGGAGGTGGGCCTAAATAAGACTCGACAACGGTCAACAATTCCCTCTCGGAAAATGGCTTGCTGAGAAACTCGTTGGCCCCGGCCATGCGGGCCTTGATCCGGTCGGTGAAGCCGTCCTTGCCGGTGAGCATGATCATGGGGGTTTCGCGGAACTGGCTGGATTTGCGCAACATGGCGCACAGCTCATACCCATCCAATTTGGGCATGGCCACATCGCAGAGGATCATGTCGGGGTTGAGGAGAAACACCTGTCCCAGGGCTTTGAGGGGGTTGCCGATAGTGGTGACCTGGTAGCCCTCGTTTTGCAGGATGAACTCCACAGTTTTTTGGATGGCCATGGAGTCGTCGATACAAAGGATGTGGCTGGGCTTGTCGCTGGGTTTGAGGGGACGAGTGCGCTGGGGCTCGGCGATCAGGACAGGGTCGGAGAGGTGGATTGCCCCTTGGCGAACATAGGGATAGATGGCTTTGGCCACTGCCAGGGTGTCTCGGCCCAGGTAGCGACCCATCTGGCGAATGCTGGTTTTGCCGTCGGACCACTCGCTCAGGGCTTTGAAGACGGGGGCGGGCAGGGTTTGCTGGAGCGGCAGGGGGTTGAGGATGGTGGGGGCTTGGTTAGGAGCTTGGATATAGGGATGCAGCTTTTTCCACTCCTGCACCTGGGTGACCATCTCAGTAAGCAGGGGAGTGACGGGGAAGGTGGTCAATTGCGGGGCCAAGGGGGGTCCGGCTTCGAAAATGAAGGAGCCCTGGTGGAGGCTGAGCAGGTCAAAGAGGACTTCCCGCACCATGCCCAGCAGGATTTGCTTGCCTTGGCTGGGGTTGAGCTTGTGGCTTTCCAGCAAAGACCAGAGGCGGTTGTACTCGGGGGCATTGACCGCTGCTTTGTGGGGGATCTCAACTTCGTCTAGGGCAGCTTCCAGCTTGAAGCGGCGCAGGTAGTCTCTGAGGCGGGCAGTGCTCCCTTCGCCTTCAGAGGCATAGATGATTTGCCCATTCAGGAAAAAGACGAACCAGTAGATAGAGGGCCTGGCCTCTACGAAAAGCTCACCGGTGCGCTGGCCCAACTCGATCAATTGAAGGATGCTGCGGATATCGATCTCTTGTAATCTTCCCTGCATGGGATCCCTGCCTGCAGTCAGCAAGATATGACCATTATGACGCTAGTCTCTAGTGGCTGCGGCCCTGCTTGTAGGACTATTTTGGAAACGGAGTTAAAGTTTTAAAAAGTTGGGGTTAAGCTTAGAGCCGAGTGCCTGCATTCCGAGTATCCTCGTATCCTCTAGAGCCTGGTTCCTGCAAGACGTATGCTGCCGCAATTCACTGCCTGGGTGCTGGGTCCGCTACTGGGGATCTACACCGTCCTGTTTGTGCTGCGCATTTTCCTGTCTTGGTATCCGCAACTGGATACTTCTCGACTGCCCTATTCCCTGGTGGTTGGCCTGACGGAGTTTCTGTTGCGCCCGACACGCCGCTTGATCCCGCCCCTGGGGGGGGTGGACATGGCGCCTGTAGCGTGGGTGGGTCTGGTTACCCTGTTGCGGGAGCTGTTGCTGGGACAGCAGGGATTGTTGACGATGGCCCTGCACTAGAGTGCTTTCCTAAGGATTATTAGCGGCCCTGCAAGATAGGGATCCGCGCGGCGGGAGTTTGCGCAAGCCGTGCAGGAGCTCCCGCCTGGATTTCCTCCTGCATCTGCTGCAGTTGCCGGATCAGTTCGGGCACCACCTGGTAGAGATCCCCAACGATGCCGTAGTGAGCAAATTTGAAGATGGGGGCGGCGCTGTCTTTGTTGATGGCGATGATGGTCTGGGACTTGTCCATGCCGACGCGGTGTTGGATGGCACCGGAAATGCCGCAGGCGATGTAAAGCTGGGGGCGAACGGTCTTGCCGGTTTGCCCCACCTGGTGGGCATAGGGGATCCAGCCGGCATCCACAGCCTTGCGGGAGGAGCCGACGGCGCTGTTGGGGAAACAGGCGGCCAGCGCTCTCATCAGCTCAAAGCCTTCTGGAGATCCCAGCCCGTAGCCACCGGAAACGATCACCTTGGCCCGCGTCAGATCCACCGCCTGGGAGAGGTTGCGCACCGTTTCCACAATGTGCAGCTTGAGATCCTCCGGCTCCAAGTTGACCGGCACCGGGATCACTTCCCCTTGGCGGGATCCGTCCCATGGCAAGGGCAGCATCACGCCGGGGCGCACGGTGGCCATTTGCGGGTTTTTCCAGGGGCCGAGGATACGGGCTTTGAGGGACTCACCAAAGCTGGGCCGAATCGCGTACAGGCATTCGGGGAAGAAACCAGACTTGTCGGGATCTCGGCTGTTGCTGTACTCGAAGGGGCCGATGTCAAGCTCGGTGCAGTCGGCGGTCAGGCCGGTTTCCAGGTGGGCGGCCAGACGGGGGGCTAAGTCCCGACCGGTGGTGGTGGATCCCAGCAGGATGGTGTGGGGTGGCTGGGGCCAGCTTTTGAGCAAGTCCAGGATAACGCGGCGGTAGGGCAGGGTGCGGTATTCGGCCAACTCGGGGTGGTCGGCGATGAAGACCTGATCCGCCCCGTGGCCGATGAGGATTGGGGGCAGGTGAGCGATGTTGTGGCCGAGGACGAGGGCACTCAAGGTCGCTCCCAGCTTATCGGCCAGCCGTCGCCCCGCTCCCAACAGCTCCAGGCCAATGGGTTGCAACTCACCCTTGATCTGCTCGGCGAAGATCAACACCCGCTTGTGCTCCATAGAGCTTACGACTCCTCATCGAAGTAGAAAGGCTGGGAAGTTTCGTCAATTCCTACACAGATTTCCGCAACTTAGTGATAATTCACCCAACAGGTTTGGGCGGGCTGCAACTGAGAAGTCAAGGAATGGGTTGAAAGGGTGGAGTTAGCAGAAGGGAAAAGAGGGTAAAGCCTAAGAGGTAGCTAGGTAGAGGCTCAAGTCAAGTGCCTGAGCCAATTCCTTCACCAGTTGCGGCACGGGCTGCCCTTGAAAGACCTGACAGTTGCCACCGATTTCCCCCACTTTTTCGGTGGCGGCCACGATGGTCGGGGATCCCTGGAGGCCGCAGCGCTTTGGATCGGCCCCCACATCGTCCAGGTTGAGGATCTGGATGGCCTCGGCCCGTGCCGCCTCATCCCTCATCAACCGCTGCACCCGCTGCACGCCGCGTAGGGTGGGATAGGCCAGACGTCGCGCTGAATTGGCCACCGTGACCAAGGCCGGCAGCGGCACCGCCACCGTTTGGGATCCCCCCTCGATGGCCCGCCGCGCCACCAGGATCCCATCGCGGATCTCAAAGGCCTCGCAATAGGTAACCTGAGGGATCCCCAGCCGCTCGGCCAACTGGGGCCCCACCTGGGCTGTGTCGCCGTCGGTGGTCTGCAGCCCGCAGAAGATGACATCGGGCCGGCCCGCATAGCGAACCGTGTGGGCCAGGGTGTAGGCAGTGGCCAAGGTATCCGAAGCGGCCAGGCGGCGGTCGGTCATCAAAATGCCCCGATCCACGCCGTGGGCAATGGCCTCGTAGAGCACCTCAATGGCCGGCGGTGGCCCCATCGTGATCGCTGTCACCCTCGCCCCATGTTGCCGTTTGGTTTGCAGGGCCGCTTCCAGCGCATAGCGATCGAAGGGGTTCAGCATCCGCTTGGCCTTGGCCCGGTCGATCGTGCCGTCACTGTTAATGCCGGCTTTGGCATTTTGATCGGGAACTTGCTTAATGAGGACAAAAGTTTCCAAGGATATCAGCTCCCTAGCGATCCCCTCCAGACTAAGAGGGATCCCTAGGCAGCAGAAACTTATTCAGCTTTTTTTCGGGATCGGAAACGGTGAGCACTCTGATGAGCACTCTTCAGTCGCCTTTCTCAGCACATCAGTTGCTCAAGTTTAAGTAACTTTAAACAAAGTTTGAGATATTCCCTTGCTGCTGCGCCTCGCTTGCCATCTCTAACCCAGCAACGCAAATGCGATTAAAACCTACCTCTCTCCCAAGAGAAGTCTGGGATCCCTGCTGCGAAAAGCTTGGAGAATATCTTGCTGGAATGACTGAGCCAATGAGCTGGGTTCCTCACCTGCCATCGGGAAAAGCCGTCTGGCCAGCAAGAAGCGTTCACTGTCTCTGCAAGTCAACAGACAGCGCTTCACAGACAGCGCTTCAAAGTTGTTGTGTGATTCTCCAGATCAGGCGATCATTCGCTCGGATTGGGGGGGAAGCAAGCTGTTGTCAAATACTTTCTCCAGAGGCGGTTTGGCAGAGAGGCCAAAGCCATCCACCACCTGAGCAATCGCGGTTTCCATCCGGGCAGGCACCACGTCCCCCAAGCCGATTTCCCGCACCTCCTCGGTAACAAACAGACGCGGCATAGCTAGGGTGAGACGCAGTTTCTCAATGGCCGTGTCCAGCACCTGCCCTTCGGCTCTGGCTTTGTCCAAAAACGCCAACATATTGCCGTCGGGGTCGCGGATGGTGTCTTGCCAGCCCTTGACGTAGGCCCTCAAGAAAGCTTTGAGTTGCTCCGGCTTCTCGCGCAGCAGTTGCACGCGGGTGATGACGGCATTACCGTATAGCTCAAGGCCATAGTCGTTGTAGAGAAAAGGCGTGATGTCGTTCAAGCTAACGCCACCCCGCACCAAATTGGGCATGGCCGAGGTCATAAAGCCGCTAATTGCGTCCACCCGGCCTTGGATCAGGAAGGGCTCGCGTAACTGTGGCTCCATGGTTAGCCACTCTACTGAAGCCGGATCGATGCCGACTTGCTTGGCAAACACCGGCCAGAGCCGACGCGGCGCATCTCCTGCAGGCGCCCCCAGCTTCTTGCCCGCCAGTTGGGCCGGCTCTGTAATGCCTCTGCCTTTCAGGGTATAGATGCCGAAGGGAGAGCGGTTGAAGTGAACAAAGATCGCCACCAAGGGCACATCCGGGTTTTTGGCGTTGAACTCGATCATGGAGTAGGGATCCCCTTCCCCCAGGTCGTACTGGCCAGCAGCAATCTTAGTGATGGAATCGGCAGAGCCAAAGCCGCGCTCGTAGGTTACTTCTAGCCCCTCTTCAGCAAAGTAGCCCTTCAAGATCGCAGTTCCAAGGGGGGTATCCATCGAGGAAGGCAACCAAGAAAGGGTGAACTTCAGGGGCGTCAGGCCCTGGGAAACCAGAAGCGGCCCGCGGCTCTGGGCCTTGGCCTTTAGCCCGCCAACGGCCACCAGAGAGGCAGCCGCAGCAGCAGATTGCAGGAATTGGCGACGCGACGATTTCGAGATGGACATATCCATATGCTCCGCAGCACCTGGCTCAGTAGGGATCCGCAGGGGGAAAGGTGGCAAAACTTGACCTGAGCTGACAACAGCTAGCAACCAACCTAGCAAGGTGGGGCCAAGCTCTTGTATTTTAGGATACCTTAAAGCCCGATCGAGAACTCTGTTCCACCGGTTTCTCAGATTGGTTTTCGCAAGGCAGGTAAGGGCAGTGTCTAGCTGGGGAGGATCTGTTCTTTTGTCAAAGCCGGTTGGTTGTCGATATGATAGTGCTTCTTGACATCCCTGGAACTTCCCTCGAGGTCTGCCAACGCGAACCGCTATGGCCACTCAACCCCTATCCACCTCCCTGATTCGGTTCCTCGCCGCCGCCGTATCCGAGAGCATTCAACGGGCGGTAGCCGCAGGCCAACTGGGATCCCTAACACCTGAGCAGGCGGCAGGGGTTACTCCCGTGATCCAGATCCCCAGCGATCCCCGCTACGGCGACTACGCCTGTCCTACCCCCTTGGGGATGGCCAAGCTCTGCCGCATGGCGCCGGCCCAAATTGCCCAAACCCTGCAAAAACACCTGGATCTGCCGGACATAGAAACCGAGGTGGCAGGCGGTGGGTACCTCAACTTCCGGCTGGGGGATCCCTTTTTGGCCGAGCGATTGCAAGAGCTGTTGCGGTTGGGGGAAGATTTCGGCAAAACCGCTGCCCCCCATCCCGAGCGCATCCTGCTGGAGTATGTTTCCGCTAACCCAACGGGGCCGCTGCACGTGGGACATGGGCGCTGGGCTGCCGTCGGCTCGACCCTGGCCAACCTGCTGCGCTGGACGGGGCACCAGGTGGAGCGGGAGTTCTACATCAACGATGCTGGCAACCAGATGCGGCTCTTGGGCCAGTCGCTAGAAGTGCGGGTGCGACAACTGCAAGGCGAAGAGGTGGCTCTGCCGGAAGATGCCTACCACGGCAGCTATTTGGTCGATATCGCCCGGCGGCTGTTGGATCAGGTCAAGGCCGGGATCCGCCCTCTGCCCACCACCCCGGAAGAGTACACCGATTTTGCTTACCAGGAAATGCTGGCCTGGCAACAGCAGACCCTGCAACAACTGCGCACCGAGTTCGATCACTGGTTTAGCGAACGCCGCCTGCACACCCCCGATCCCCAGACAGGGCTGAGCGCCATCCAACAGGCTTTGCAGGAGCTGCAGGAGCGCGGCTTCCTCTACAGGGCTAAGGCGCCGCGGGGTGAGGATCCCAAGCCGGGGGCGGAAGAGGCCGTCTATTTCAAAACCCAAGAGTTTGGCGACGACAAGGATCGGGTGGTGCAAAAGGCCGATGGCTCCTTTACCTACCTGGCCGCCGATATTGCCTACCACCGCGACAAAGTGCGGCGGGGCTATCAGCGACTCATCAACATCCTCGGCTCGGATCACCACGGCTATATCGGTCGTTTAAGGGCGGCGGTGGGCGCCTTCAGCCCAGAGGTCAAGCTGGAGATCCTGATTGGACAATTTGTCAAATTGTTCAAAACCGACCCGGAAACCGGCGAGAAGACCGAAGTGCGCATGTCGAAGCGCACCGGCAATTTTGTCTCCTTAAACGATCTTATTGAGGATCCCGAAATTGGCGTGGGGGTCGATGCAGCCCGCTGGTTTTTGCTCAGCAGCAGCATGGACAGCCCCATCAACTTTGATTTGGATTTGGCCGTCAAGCAAACTTTCGACAACCCGGTGGTCTATGTCCACTACAGCCATGCCCGCTGCTGTACCCTGCTGCGGCGGTTACAGGAAGAGGAACAGGTGCAGCTAACCGCCACAGTTGCTTTGACGGAGCAGCAAAAACTGCCCTACAAAGAACCTGAAGAGCGATCCCTGCTGCTGCGCCTCTTGGCCCTGCCCGATGAGCTGATTGCCGCTGCCGAAGAGCGCGCCCCTCACAAGATCATTCGCTATGCCGAGGCGATTGCTGCCGATTTCAACAAGTTTTACGACAACTGCCGCATTTTGCCCCTCTTAAAAGAGGATCCTCTTTTGGCCCAAGCCCGCATCCAATTGGTGCAGGCCACGCGACAGGTTTTATTTAACGTGCTCACCGGCATTCTCGGCCTGAGCGCGCCAGAGTCGATGTAGATGTTAAGTAAAACCGATCCCCATCCCAAGACGAGAGGGAACTTGGGGATCAACTGCCTAAGTTTCGACTCTGTGGGCGCGCAAGAGCACGTTGGTTCCCAATCCCTCTTGGGCCATCCAAAAAGCGCAAATCCACCACGAAACCTCGTCTTGGCGATAAATGCCACGGGTGAGGGGATAGGATTGCAAAAGGTCAGCCATCTGCGATAAAGCTGGCACCTCAGCCGCATAATTGGCCCACACTTCGGGATCCAGATCCTCGTAAACGTAATCGGACGGGAAATATAGGTGGCTTGCTTCTAGGCCGGGCCGGTCGGTCAGGAGTAGTTGAGCGGGGTCAGAAGACTCACATCCCAAGCGATCCCCGATTTGAAACGTGAGTTGAAACAAGCGGTTAATCAGATCGAATTGTTCGGGGTTCATAATTTCAGAATTCCCAACTTGCGGGTGTGGGGTGAGCATCAGAATTGACAGGTGCGACGGCTGCGCTCCAGCTCCGGCTCGATCCAAGAGAGGGCAAAGTGGCTCACACAAGGCAACTGCGGAAAGCGGCGGGCCAGGGATCCCATCTGGATTTCCAAGCTGGGGCGTTTTCGCTGCGCTTGTCCCCA
>NZ_JANSJN010000105.1:0-1118 GCF_047462555.1 Synechococcus sp. B60.1 | reverse complement strand
GCCACAGTAATATAGCCCTGGCTGAGGTAACGCTCCAGCAAGGCTCGGCCCGCCGGGTTTTCTGCCAAATCCAGGTAGGCTTGCCGGGCCGCCTCCCCATGGATCCACAGATCCCGAACAGTGGCTGCCACACTGGATCCCCCAGAGCCGCGCGGATAGCGAATGTAGTCGAAGAGGATCCCATCCGGCTGCCGCTGCAGGATGCGGCGGATCAGCTCGGCAAAATCCCGTCGCGCCAGAGGATGAAAGGGATCCACAAACACCTCATCCGGGCTGCCCAAATCTTCTGCAAGGGCTGTCGCTGGATCCAAGACAGTGGTGAGGCCACGGCCGTTGCGGGCCAAGACTGCCTGGCGACCTGGGAGAAGCCCGTAGCTGTAGCCGAAATTGAGGGAAAACACCCAGGCATAGGCCGATAACCCCCGCCGTCGCGCCGCCTTGAGAGCCAAATCCAACAAATCGGCATTGGGCTGCAGGCTGGGCCAGATCCCGCCCGCCCCATCGGGCAGAATGGAGCGGCCATCGTAAAACGTCTCGATAAAAACGCGATTGTAGCCCAGGTTCACCACCTGGTCAAACACCTGATCCAGTACGCCTGGATTGGCATCACAGGGATGCAAGCGCACCCAAATGGCCTGAATCTGCGGCCAACGGCGGCTGCGGCAGGCAATCAAGGCAGCGCGATGTTCGGCTAAGACTTGGGTGTATTCGGCCCAAGCGGCCTCTGACTGGGTGGCCCGCTGGCGCAGTTGAGCCTTGCGCGCCACTTCCTCAGGGGGTTGCCGGCAGAAGGCATCGAGCTGAGGAGCAGACAGGGATCCTGTCTGGTTCTCGCTGCCCTGAAGCGCGGAACCGGAGTCCGGGAAAAGAGAATGGCCAAACCTAGGGAATTGGGCCTGGGCGGCAATTCCGGATCCCAGCCACATCAGTGTGCCAAGCACACCTACAAGCCATTTCCGCTGCCGCCTCGGCAACCTTAACACCCTTAACCCCATCGAGAATTGCTTTAGCTCTATCTCCCCCTAGAGATCGGCAGGCCCGAGGCAATTGTTCCCGCCCCCAGCCAATTGCGCTCAACTTTGAGAGGAGAGCTGGGGCTTGGGATCCCTTGCCCTATC